>NZ_JOGH01000005.1:0-135089 GCF_000721345.1 Kitasatospora sp. NRRL B-11411
GGAGGGCGGCGGGCCAGCCGTGGCGGTGGGCGCGTTCGCGGCGGGTGGTGAGGTCGGCGCGGAGGGCGCACAGGCGGGCGGGCCATTCGGGGCGGACGACGTGCTGCCACGTCCAGGCGAGGAGTTCGGCGGGTTCGGCGGGCAGGCGGGGGTCGGCGAGGTCGGGCAGGCGGGGGTCGGCGTCCGGGTCGGGGACGGGCAGCCGTAGGGCGGTGGGCCAGTCGGCGGGCCGGTGCGCGGCCAGCCAGGCGGCGAGGTGCGGGGTGGCTTCGAGGTGGGCGCGGAAGGCGGGCTGGTGGGTGGCGAGCCAGTCGCGGCGCCAGGGTTCGGGGTGGAGCTCGGCGAGGACGCCGACCGCGGCGACGGTCTCGACCAGCGGTGAGAGCGCGAAACGGCATGCGGCGAGGGACTCCGTGCTCACCAGCCAATGACCCATGCGTCCCCTCCGAACGCAGACAGTAGCAATCGGCGGTGAACGGGGGCAGGCGATTGCCCGATCACCGGGGACCGGGAGCGGGGGAGGGGCCGGCCCGCGGACGCGTCGGGGCCCGGGCGCCGTGGGGGTGGCGTCCGGGCCCCGGGGTGGTGCGGTGAACGGTGGTGCGGGGGCGGTTACTTGACCGGGAGGGCGACCTTGCCCCAGCGGCCGCCGGTCAGGTCGGCGGTGGCGGAGTACCAGGCGGCCAGACCGGCCACGGCGGCGACCCAGCCGCCGACCTTGCCCCAGCCGGCGGCGTCGCCGAGGACTCCGATGGCGCTGAGCACCAGGGAGACCGTCAGCAGGCCGTAGACGGCGCGGGTGAGCTGGCCGGCGCCCCAGGAGGCGGCGGTCAGGGTGAGCGCGAGCAGCGCCCACAGCAGCAGGAACAGGCCCGCGGTGTTCTTGCCGGCCGGGCCGGCGGCGGCCCAGGTCGCCCAGAAGGCGCCGAGGGCGGTGAACGCGGTGCCGCTGAAGCGGTCGCCGCCGCGGAACTGCCAGAGGCCGGCGACGAACAGCGTCACACCGCCGACCAGGTGCGCCAGCGAGGACGCGCCGCCGACCGAGGTGCCGCTGAGGACACCCGTGCCGAGCAGGCCGTACGCCAGCAGAGTCAGACCGAGGGCCAGGTAACCGAGCGGACCCGCGTCAGCGGATCGGGCGTTCGCCCCGGAGGCTTCATTGCTCACCGGAGGCTCCTTTCACTCTGCGCCAGGGCATGGCGGGATCACGGTGAAAAGTGGGTGTGCGAGGGGTGGTGCCGGGTGCCGGGTCGTGGGCGCACCGAAGGGAGGGTGCGGCGGCTGCGGCGAGTGAGAGAACCGGCGGCCGAGCCGCTGGTCATGCCCTCCGGGGTGGAAGCCCCCGGTGCTTACGGTGTACCCGGCGCCCCGGTTTTGTACCCTTGTGAATCACGCAGAATGAGCAAGTGTGAGCAAACCGTGACCAGTTCGGGTGCGGGGCCTGGTCGGTTCCGGCGCTGGGGAGGTCCGGTCAGTTCTGACGCTGGGTCGGGATCCGCAGGGTCAGGATGGCCATGTCGTCGGAGGGCGGCTCGGGCGCGAACCGCTCCACCGCCCGGTGCACCCGGGCCGCGACGGCGCCCGCGGTCAGGCCCGCGCAGCCGGTCAGCACCTCGACCAGGCCGTCGTCGCCGAGCATCCGGCGGCCCTCCCGGCGTTCGGTCACGCCGTCCGTCACGCACAGCAGGACCTCGCCCGGGGCGAGCACCAACTCCTCGGCGGTGAGGTCGAGTTCGTCCATCACACCGAGCAGCGGCTGCGGCGAGGCGGCCTGGTCGACCTGTCCGTCGGTGCGCAGCCGCAGCGGCAGCGGGTGGCCGGCGCAGACCAGCGACAGGGCGGTCGAGCCGTCCTCGCGGGGCGTCAGCTCGCCGTACAGCAGGGTGAGGAAGCGGGCCCGGCTGCCCTCGTCGAGGATCGCGGCGTTCAGCCGGGTGAGGACCTGCGGGGCGCTCAGGCCCTCGCGGGCCAGCAGGCGCAGCGAGTTGCGGGCCAGGCCGGTGACCGAGGCGGCCTCGGGGCCGGTGCCGCAGACGTCGCCGATGGCGAAGCCGTAGGTGCCCTCGCGGATCGGGAACAGGTCGTAGAAGTCGCCGCCGACCTCGTTGCCCTCGCCCGCGGCCTGGTAGAAGACCTCCACCTCGACGCCGGGGATCTTCGGCAGCTCCGGCGGCAGCAGGGCGCGCTGGAAGGCCTGGCTGATGGCGGTGCGCTCGGAGTACAGGCGGGAGTTGTCCAGGGCGAGGGCGGCCCGGCGGGAGAGGTCCTCGCCGAGTTCCAGGATCTCCTGGCGGAACCGGACGCCGCGCCGGGTGCCGAGCACCAGCAGGCCGATCACCCGGTTGCGGGCGGACAGCGGCAGCACCACCGTCTCGCCGAGGTCCGGGCCGACCGGGTGGCCGAGGGCCCGGGCGGTCTCGGCGGGCGCCGTCCACGGGCGGGCGCCGGGGCTGGGCTCCGCCTCCGGGGCGGGGGACTTGTCGAGCAGGGCGCGCAGCGCGTCGATCCGGTCCTCGTCCTCGTGCAGCACGAAGGCGAGTTCGGCGCCGGCCGCGGCGTCCGCGGTGGTGTAGACGGCGCACCAGGAGGAGAGCGTGGGGACGGCCATCTGCGCCATCAGGGCGAGCGTCTGCTCGTGCTCCAGGGTGCCGGCGAGCAGGTCGGACGCCTCGACCAGGAAGGACAGCGAGCCGCGCCGCAGCCGCTCCAGCTCGCCCAGGCGGGCGCTCTCCAGGGCCAGCGCGATCCGGTCGGCGGCGAACTGCAGGCGCAGCGCGTCCTCGTTGTCGTAGCGGCCGGGGGCGGCCGCGGCCACCCCGAGCGAGCCGGTCAGCCGGCCCTCGACCTTGAGCGGGACGGTGATCAGCGAGCGCAGTTCGGTGCCGTCGAGCAGCGGGGCGGCGCCGGTCGGGCGGACCGACAGGTCCTCGTGGACGGCGGGCAGCCGGGCCGAGTCGAAGCGGCCCGCGCCGGCGTCGATCGGCAGCCGGGCGAAGCGCCGGGACGGGCCGGTGAGGCCGGTGGCGGCGCGCAGTTCGAACTCGGTCTCGTCCTCGCTGGTGAGCAGCAGGTAGGAGGCGTCGGCGTCGAGCAGGTCGCGGGCGCGTTCGACGATCCGCTGCAGCAGGCTGGACAGGTCGTCGGGGGAGACCGGGCCGACCAGCAGGTCCAGCGGTTCGACGGCGGTGGCGGCGCCCTCCACGGCGCTGCCGGGGGTGCCGGGGGTGCGCAGCACCGCGCGGTCGGCCTCCCGGACCAGCACGCACAGCACGGTCGGGGTGCCCTGGCTGTCGCGCAGCCGCACGTGGGTGCCGTAGACCTCCTGGACCGCGCCGTCGCCGCCGCGCACCGCGTACGAGCCCTCCCAGCGGGCCAGCCGCAGGGTGTCGCCGAGGCCGAGGCCGGGGGTCTGCGGCCAGACGGCGAGTTCGGCCCAGGGGCGGCCGAAGACGGCGTCGGCGGGGCGGTGGAAGAGCGTCTCGGCGTCGGGGTTCCAGTGCCGGATCCGCCCGTGGTCGTCGAGCTGCACCACGGCGACCCGCACCGGGCCGTCCGCGGCCGGGAGTTCGCCGCCGGGCAGGCTGGGCAGGGCGTAGCGGGTGCCGGGGCGCTGCTCGGGCAGGGCGAGGCGGAACCAGACGGTCTTGCGGCCGGCCGTGTACTCCACGCCCCAGCTGCTGGAGAGCGCCGAGCACATCAGCAGGCCGCGGCCGCCCTCGCCGTCCGGGTCGGCGTAGCGCTCGGAGTTCATCGTCACGTTGGCGAAGGACGGCAGGCCGCGCTCGGGGTGCCGGTCGCTGACCTCGATCCGGACGGTGTCCTCCTCGCGCAGGCAGACCACCTCGGCGGCCGTCCCGGCGTGCACCACCGCGTTGGTGACCAGCTCGCTGACCAGCACCACGGCGTCGTCCACCACCTCGGGCAGGCCCCAGCCGAGCAGGGCGTCCCGGACGAAGCCGCGGGCCGCGGCGGCCGACCGGTCGACCGGTTCGAAGGTGGCGGCTGTGCGCGCGGTGACCACGGCCACGGCTCCTCTGCTGCTGGTCCGGCGGACGGTTCGGGCGGTGCGGCGGACGCGGGGCGGCGTCGCCTCGGTCCGGTGCGGCCCTCCACCCTACTTTCCGGTTGGTACCCAGTGGGGCCGGGGCGTCGAAACAGGCACCTGGGGGTGATTTCGTTCACCACTTTCCCTGGTCGTCGGGAAAACTCCTGGAGAACCGGACCGACACCGGGTGCCAGTGCTGTCACACTGGGGGGTCCGCGTGCCGTCACCGCCGCAGTACGGTCGACAGGGACGGCGCGGGAGCCGACCGGCCGGACGCCGATCCTCCCGCGGCGGTGAACCGAGTCAGGACCTGGGAGGGCCCCGTTGAGTTCGGCGACCAAGGACGTGTCCGGTACGACGACCGCCGCTGCGCGCGGCGCCCGCCCGGTGCCGCCGTCGCGGGCCGGCGGCGGGCGGCGCCCGGGGCCGGGGCGCGGCGCGGAGCCCGCGGAGCTGCGCAAGCTGCTGACCGCGCTGACCGCGATGCGGGACGGCAACTTCCGCCGCCGGCTGACCTTTCCCGGCGACGGCCTGCTGGCGGAGATCGCCGCGGTGTTCAACGAGGTCGCCGAGCGCAACCAGCACCTCACCGGTGAACTGGCCCGGGTGCGGCGGGCGGTGGGCCGCGAGGGCCGGCTCTCGGAGCGGCTGGAGACCGGCGTCGGCGAGGGCGCCTGGATGGCGGCCGTCGACAACTGCAACGCGCTGATCGACGACCTGGCCCGGCCGATGGCCGAGGTCGGCCGGGTGCTGGGCTCGATCGCCGAGGGCGACCTGACCCAGACCATGGAGCTGCGCTCGGTGCACACCACCGGGGCGAGCTACCCGTTGCGCGGCGAGTTCCTGAAGGTCGGCCGGACCGTCAACGGCCTGGTCGACCAGCTGTCGGAGTTCACCGACGAGGTGACCCGGGTGGCGATCGAGGTCGGCACCGAGGGCAAGCTCGGCGGCCAGGCCCGGGTGCGCAGCGTCTCCGGCTCCTGGAAGGACCTGTCGGACTCGGTCAACACCATGGCCGGCCGGCTGACCGCGCAGGTGCGCAACATCGCCGAGGTGACCACCGCGGTGGCCCGCGGCGACCTGTCGCGCAAGGTCACCGTCGACGTCGACGGCGAGATGCTGGAGCTCAAGAACACCGTCAACACGATGGTGGACCAGCTCAACTCGTTCGCCGCGCAGGTCACCACGGTGGCCCGCGACGTGGGCACCGAGGGGCGGCTGGGCGGCCAGGCGCAGGTGTCGGGCGTGGCCGGCGTGTGGCGCGACCTCACCGACTCGGTGAACTTCATGGCCGCCAACCTGACCGCGCAGGTCCGCAACATCGCCGAGGTGACCACCGCGGTCGCGCTCGGCGACCTGTCGCGCAAGATCGAGGTGGACGCCCGGGGCGAGATCCTGGAGCTGAAGAACACCATCAACACGATGGTCGACCAGCTGTCCGGGTTCGCCGAGCAGGTGACCCGGGTGGCGCGCGCGGTGGGCACCGAGGGCATCCTCGGCGGGCAGGCCCAGGTGCCCGGCGTGGCCGGCGTCTGGAAGGACCTGACCGAGAACGTCAACTCGATGGCGAACAACCTGACCAGCCAGGTCCGCGGCATCGCGCAGGTCACCACCGCGGTCGCCAAGGGCGACCTGTCGCAGAAGATCCAGGTCGACGCGCGCGGCGAGATCCTGGAGCTGAAGAACACCATCAACACCATGGTCGACCAGCTCTCGGCGTTCGCGGACGAGGTGACCCGGGTCGCCCGGGACGTCGGCACCGAGGGCATCCTGGGCGGCCAGGCCAGCGTGCCCGGGGTCTCCGGCACCTGGAAGGACCTCACCAACTCGGTGAACCTGATGGCCAACAACCTGACCAGCCAGGTGCGTTCGATCGCCGAGGTGACCACCGCGGTGGCCCGCGGCGACGTCTCCAAGAAGATCACCGTCGACGCGAAGGGCGAGATCCGCGAACTCGTCACCACCGTCAACACCATGGTCGAGCAGCTGTCCGCGTTCGCCGACGAGGTCACCCGGGTCTCCCGCGAGGTGGGCACCGACGGCCGGCTCGGCGGGCAGGCCCGGGTCCCCGGCGTGGCCGGCATCTGGCGCGACCTGACCGACAACGTGAACCTGATGGCGTCCAACCTGACCAGCCAGGTCCGCAACATCGCCGAGGTGGCGGCCGCGGTGGCCCGCGGCGACCTGTCCAAGAAGATCGCCATCGACGCGGCCGGCGAGGTCGCCGCGCTCGCCGACACCCTGAACACCATGGTCGACCAGCTGTCGGCCTTCGCCGTCGAAGTCACCCGCGTCGCCCGCGAGGTGGGCACCGACGGCATCCTGGGCGGCCAGGCCAGCGTGCCGGGCGTCGCCGGGATCTGGAAGGACCTGACCGAGAACGTCAACCTGATGGCCAACAACCTCACCGGCCAGGTCCGCAACATCGCCCTCGTCATCACCGCGGTGGCCCGCGGCGACCTCTCGCAGAAGATCGACGTCGACGCCCGCGGCGAGATCCTCGAACTCAAGACCAGCATCAACACCATGGTCGACCAGCTCGGCGCCTTCGCCGACGAGGTCACCCGGGTCGCCCGCGAGGTCGGCACCGACGGCCGCCTCGGCGGCCAGGCCCGGGTCCCCGGCGTGGCCGGCACCTGGCAGGACCTCACCGAGTCGGTGAACGAACTCGCCAACAACCTGACCCGGCAGGTGCGCGCGATCGCCCAGGTCGCCACCGCCGTCACCCGCGGCGACCTGTCGCCCCGGATCAACGTGGACGCGTCCGGCGAGCTCGACGAGCTCAAGGACAACATCAACCAGATGATCGCCAACCTGCGCGAGACCACCCGCACCAACAAGGAACAGGACTGGCTCAAGTCCAACCTGGCCCGGATGTCCGGCATGCTGCAGGGCCGCCGCGACCTCTCCGCCGTCGCCTCGCTGATCATGAGCGAGCTGACCCCGGTGGTCTCCGCCCAGCACGGCGCCTTCTTCCTCGCCCAGCCCGCCGGGCGCACCGCCGAACTCGTCACCGAGGACGACGACGAGAACGACATCGTGCTGCGCCTGATCGGCTCCTACGGCTACCACCGGCGCACCATGCCCACCACCTTCCGGCTCGGCGAGGGACTGATCGGGCAGGCCGCGGTGGAGAAGCGGCCGATCGTGCTCAAGGAGACCCCGCCCGGCTACCTGAAGATCTCCTCCGGCCTCGGCGAGTCCTCCCCGGCGCACGTGGTGGTGATGCCGGTGCTGTTCGAGGGCCGGCTGCTCGGCGTGATCGAACTCGCCACCTTCTCCAGCTTCACCACCGTCGCGCTGGACTTCCTCAACCAGATCGCCGACCAGATCGGCGTCACCGTCAACACCATCTCGGTCAACACCAAGACCGAGGGCCTGCTGCTGGAGTCCCAGCGGCTGACCGCCGAACTCTCCATGCGCTCCGCCGAGTTGGAGGCCCGCCAGGAGGAGCTGGAGCGCACCAACGAGGAACTGCAGGAGAAGGCCGAGCAGCTCGCCCAGCAGAACCGCGACATCGAGATCAAGAACAGCGAGATCGAGGAGGCCCGGCAGATCCTGGAGGAGCGCGCCGAGCAGCTCGCGCTGGCCTCCCGCTACAAGAGCGAGTTCCTCGCCAACATGTCGCACGAGTTGCGCACCCCGCTCAACTCGCTGCTGATCCTGGCCAAGCTGCTCTCCGACAACAACGAGGGCAACCTGTCGGCCAAGCAGGTCGAGTTCGCCGAGACGATCCACGGCGCGGGCAGCGACCTGCTCCAGCTGATCAACGACATCCTCGACCTGTCCAAGGTCGAGGCGGGCAAGATGGACGTCCGCCCGGCCCGGATCGCGCTGGTCCAGCTGGTCGACTACGTGGAGGCCGCGTTCCGGCCGCTGGCCGCCGAGAAGAACCTGGACTTCGCGGTCCGGGTCTCCCCGGACCTGCCGGTCACCCTGCACACCGACGAGCAGCGCCTCCAGCAGGTGCTGCGCAACCTGCTGTCCAACGCGGTGAAGTTCACCGACGCCGGCGCGGTCGAGCTGATGATCCGCCCGGTGGCCGGGGCGGAGATCCCGCAGCACGTGCGCGAGCAGCTGCTGGAGTCCGGCACCATGGCCGACCCGGACGAGCCGCTGATCGCCTTCTCGGTCTCCGACACCGGCATCGGCATCCCCGGCAACAAGCTCCGGGAGATCTTCGAGGCGTTCAAGCAGGCCGACGGCGGCACCAGCCGCAAGTACGGCGGCACCGGCCTGGGCCTGTCGATCAGCCGGGAGATCGCCCGGCTGCTCGGCGGCGAGATCCACGTCGAGAGCGAACTGGGCCGCGGCTCCGCCTTCACCCTCTACCTGCCGCTGCGCAGCGAGGGCCCCGAGCCGGTCACCCTGGAGCGCGGAGGTGCCCCGCGCGCCCTCGAAGCGCCCCGCACGCCCGCCGAGCAGTGGACCCAGGAGGCCCGCGGCCTGGTCGAGGAGCGCCGCCGCTCGACCGCCGAGCGCCGCCGCCCCGCCGAGGCCCCCCGCCCCGCCGAGGAGACCGTCCCGCGCCAGGGCGAGCCGTCCCGCCCCGCCACCGCGGCCCCGCCGCGCTTCGACGGCGAGCGGGTGCTGATCGTCGACGACGACATCCGCAACGTGTTCGCCCTCACCAGCGTGCTGGAGCAGTACGGCCTGACCGTGCTGTACGCCGAGAACGGCCGCGAGGGCATCGAGATGCTCGAACAGCACGAGGAGGTCGCCCTGGTGCTGATGGACATCATGATGCCCGAGCTGGACGGCTACGCGACCACCGAGCAGATCCGCCGGATGCCCCGGTTCTCCGGCCTGCCGATCATCGCGCTGACCGCCAAGGCGATGAAGGGCGACCGCGAGAAGAGCCTCCAGGCGGGCGCCACCGACCACATCACCAAGCCGGTGGAGACCGACCACCTGCTGGCGGTGATGCGCCAGCACCTGCCTGTCAGGTGACCGCCGCCCGCGGGGGCCCGCTCCGGCTGGCCCCCGCGGGCGGGAACCCGGTAAGGTCACCCGTCGTTGCCAACAGTGACCGGACGGTGACGCCCGGCACCGGGCCTGTGGCAGGCAAGGGGGTACGGCTAGCATGACCGGGGCAGTGATGGGCGGCACGAAGGTGCCGGCCCTCGGGAAACAACCGGCAGGAGGGCGGGTCCTGGTGCAGAAGGCGAAGATCCTCCTGGTCGACGACCGTCCGGAGAACCTGCTCGCCCTCGAGGCGATCCTCTCCGCGCTCGACCAGACCCTGGTGCGCGCCTCCTCCGGCGAGGAAGCGCTCAAAGCTCTGCTCACCGACGACTTCGCGGTCATCCTGCTGGATGTCCAGATGCCCGGCATGGACGGGTTCGAGACCGCCGCGCACATCAAGCGCCGGGAGCGGACCAGGGACATCCCGATCATCTTCCTGACCGCGATCAACCACGGTCCGCACCACACCTTCCGCGGCTACGCGGCCGGTGCGGTCGACTACATCTCCAAGCCCTTCGACCCGTGGGTGCTGCGGGCCAAGGTCTCCGTCTTCGTCGACCTGTACCAGAAGAACACCCAGCTCAAGGAGCAGGCCGCGCTGCTGCGCCTGCAGTTGGAGGCGGGCGCGGAGCCGGCCATCGGTGGGGCGCTGCTCGGCGAGCTGTCGGCCCGGCTGGCCGCCGTCGAGGAGCAGGCCGAGGCGCTCACCAAGCAGCTCGACGCGGGCTCCGACAGCGGCGCCGCGGCGACCGCCGCGCACCTGGAGCGGAAGATCGCGGGCCTGCGCGGGGCGCTGGACGCGCTGCGCCCCGGCGCGAACTGACGGGTCGTCGGCGTCGCCCGTCCGGGTGGTTCCCGGGCGGCTGACGGCGCGTCGGCGACACAACCCGCCGAAGTGCGCCCGCGCATGTCCGCGGCCCGGGCGCGCCGGTAGGCTGCCCCCCATGGCCACACGAACGCCCGGAAGCGCCGCCGCACGCACCAGCAAGCCCGGGCCGGCCAAGGGCGCGCCGGCCAAGAAGGCCGCGGCGAAGAAGGCCGCCCCCGCCAAGAAGGCCCCGGCGAAGAAGGCCGCGCCGGCCAAGAAGGCCGCCGCCCCGGCCCCGCCGCCCCCGCCGAAGCGGCCGATACTCTTCCGGGCCGTCCGGGCCCTCTGGCTGGGCCTGGCACACTCGGTGGGCGCGGTGTTCCGCGGCTTCGGCCACGGCGCCCGCAACCTGCACCCCGAGCACCGCAAGGACGGCGTGGCGCTGCTGCTGCTGGCGCTCGCCCTGGTGACCGCCGCCGGGACGTGGTTCAGCCCGCAGGGCTGGCTCGGCGAGGCCGCCACCAACGTGGTCTCCGGCCTGTTCGGCCGGCTCGACGTGCTGGTGCCGTTCCTGTTCGGTGCGCTCGCCGTCCGGCTGATGCGCCACCCCGAACTCCCGGAGGCCAACGGCCGGATAGCGATCGGCCTGAGCACCCTGGTGGTCGGCGTGCTGGGCCTGGTGCACATCGGCTGCGGGGCGCCCGCGATGGGCGCCGGCGCGACGAGGATCCGGCAGGCCGGCGGCCTGATCGGCTGGGCCGTGTCCACCCCGATGATGGCCGCGGCCGGCCCGCCACTGGCCGTCCCGCTGCTGCTGCTGGTCGCCTTCTTCGGCCTGCTGGTGGTCACCGCCACCCCCGTCAACCGGATCCCCGAGCGGCTGCGGCTGCTCGGCGTGCGCCTGGGCGTGGTCGAGCCGCTGCCCGGCGAGCCGGACCCGGCGGAGGCCGGAGCGTCCGACGCCGAGCGCGCCTACTCCACCGCCCCGCCCGAGGACGCCGACCCGGACGCGCTGCCGATCACCATCGAGGGCGACGAACTCTCCGCCCGCCGCAAGCGCCGCCGCCGCAAGGCCGACGACGACGTCGAGGCCACGGAGGCCGCCGAGCCCCTCTCCTTCGAGAAGGACCCGTACCAGACCCGCGACCTGGCGGCCGGCGTCGCCGCCGACCTGGACGGCGCGCTGCTGTACGGGGTGCCCGGCTCGCCCGCGGTGGCCAGCATGCTCGGCCAGGTCAAGGACAACACCGCCCCGCCCGAGGAGCCCTGGACGCCGGAGGTGCCCGCCGCCCGGGCCGCCGACGCCCCCGAGGGCCACGGCGCGGCCCCGGCCCGGATGGAACAGCTCCAGCTCTCCGGCGGTGGCGACTACGCGCTGCCCTCCCTCGACCTGCTGGAGCGCGGCGCCCCCGGCAAGGCCCGGTCCCAGATCAACGACGACGTGGTGACCCAACTCAGCGGCGTGTTCACCGAGTTCAAGGTCGACGCGCGGGTCACCGGCTTCACCCGCGGCCCGACGGTGACCCGCTACGAGGTCGAGCTCGGCCCGGCCGTGAAGGTCGAGCGGATCACCGCGCTGGCCAAGAACATCGCCTACGCGGTGGCCACCCCCGACGTGCGGATCATCTCGCCGATCCCCGGCAAGTCCGCGGTCGGCGTGGAGATCCCCAACCGGGACCGGGAGATGGTCACCCTCGGCGACCTGCTGCGCTCGCGCGCCGCCGCCGAGGACACCCACCCGATGGTGGTCGGCATGGGCAAGGACGTCGAGGGCCACACCGTGATGGCCAACCTGGCGAAGATGCCGCACGTCCTGGTGGCCGGCGCCACCGGCGCGGGCAAGTCCTCCTGCATCAACTGCCTGATCACCTCGGTGCTGGTGCGCGCCACCCCCGACGAGGTCCGGATGGTGCTGGTCGACCCCAAGCGGGTCGAACTGACCGCCTACGAGGGCATCCCGCACCTGATCACGCCGATCATCACCAACCCGAAGAAGGCCGCCGAGGCCCTCCAGTGGGTGGTCCGCGAGATGGACATGCGCTACGACGACCTGGCGGCCTACGGCTTCCGGCACGTCGACGACTTCAACGCCGCCGTCCGGGCCGGCACCGTGCAGCCGCCGCTGGGCAGCGAGCGCGAACTGGCGCCCTACCCGTACCTGCTGGTGATCGTCGACGAGCTGGCCGACCTGATGATGGTCGCCCCGCGCGACGTCGAGGACTCGGTGGTCCGGATCACCCAGCTCGCCCGGGCCGCCGGCATCCACCTGGTGCTGGCCACCCAGCGCCCCTCGGTGGACGTGGTCACCGGCCTGATCAAGGCCAACGTGCCGTCCCGGCTGGCCTTCGCCACCTCGGCGATGGCCGACTCCCGGGTCATCCTCGACCAGCCCGGCGCCGAGAAGCTGATCGGCAAGGGCGACGCGCTGTTCCTGCCGATGGGCGCCTCCAAGCCGGTCCGGATGCAGGGCGCGTTCGTCACCGAGGCGGAGATCGCCAAGATCGTCCAGCACTGCAAGGACCAGCTGACCGCCCGCTACCGCGACGACGTGGTGGTCGGCGGCGGCCCCAAGAAGGAGATCGACGAGGAGATCGGCGACGACCTCGACCTGCTGATCCAGGCCGCCGAACTGGTCGTCACCACCCAGTTCGGCTCGACCTCGATGCTCCAGCGCAAGCTCCGGGTCGGCTTCGCCAAGGCCGGCCGGCTGATGGACCTGATGGAGTCCCGCGGCATCGTCGGCCCCAGCGAGGGCTCCAAGGCCCGCGACGTGCTGATCAAGCCCGACGAGCTGGACGGCGTGCTGGTCACCCTGCGCGGCTGAGCGTCCTCCGCCCCCCGCCCCCCGCCCCGCCGGTCTCCCGGCAGGGCGGGGCGGTGGCCGGAAAGCGCGGTGAGCGCGCGTCAACTTCTGTTGCGAGACTGTGGCACGTTCGGGCCCCCTCCGGTTGAGAAACGTTCCGCCCCCACCCCTAGACTGGTGCTTCAGCAGGTGGCCTCCGCTCGAAAGGCGTGCCCAGTGACCATCGGCAAGTCCCCCCGCAGCTCCGCCCCCGACTCCTCCGCGCCCGCCGCCGCCGAGGAGTCGAGCCGTACCACCGGCGGGCCGAGCATCGGGCGGATGCTCGCCAAGGCCCGGATCGACGCCGGCCTGACGGTCGACCAGGTGAGCACCCGGACCAGGATCCGGGTGCCGATCGTGCACGCCGTCGAGTCCGACGACTTCGACCGCTGCGGCGGCGCCTTCTACGCCCGCGGCCACCTGCGGCTGCTGGCCCGCGAGGTCGGCCTGGACGGCGAGGCGCTGGTCGCCCGCTACGACGCCGAGCACGGCGGCGCGCCCTCGCCGACCGCTGGACAACTGCTCGACTCCGGCCCGATCAAGGTCAAGGACCACAACCGCCCGAACTGGACCGCCGCGATGGTGGTGGCGATCGTCGCCGTGGTCGCGCTGATCGGCTACAACCTGGTCGGCTCCTCGTCCTCCGGCGGCGACCAGCCCGGTGCGGCCAGTGCCCCGCTGCCCTCCGGCGTCTCCGCCCCCGCCACCACCTCCCCGTCCGCGCAGCCGCCGGCCCCCGAGAGCAGCGTCGCCGCGATCGCCGCCGCGCCCGCCGACAAGGTCACCGTCAAGCTGGTCGCCGGGCAGGACAAGAGCTGGGTGACCGCCAAGGACGGCAACGGCAAGTCGCTGTACTCCAACAACCTGGAAGCCGGCCAGGACCAGACCTTCACCGACGGCAAGAAGATCACCCTGGTGATCGGCAACGCCGGGGCCGTCCACCTGTTCGTCAACGGCAAGGACCTCGGCCCGGCCGGCCAGGACGGCCAGGTCGTGCACCTCGCCTACACCCCCGGCGACCCGCAGGCGGGCTGAACCGGGACGATCCGCCCGCCGAAGCAACGCGCGCGCCCTCCGGGGGGAACTCCACCGGGGGGCGCGCGTTAATCTTGGCGTCATGCCTGAAACCCGCACTGTCGCCCTGGTCACGCTCGGATGCGCCCGCAACGAGGTCGACTCCGAGGAACTCGCCGGGCGACTGGAGGCCGACGGCTGGCGACTGGTGGACGACGCCAGCGAGGCCGACGTCGCCGTCGTCAACACCTGCGGGTTCGTCGAGGCCGCCAAGAAGGACTCCGTCGACGCCCTGCTGGAGGCCAACGACCTCAAGGGGCACGGCCGCACCCAGGCCGTGGTCGCCGTCGGCTGCATGGCCGAGCGCTACGGCAAGGAACTCGCCGACGCCCTCCCCGAGGCCGACGGCGTGCTCGGCTTCGACGACTACGCCGACATCTCCAGCCGCCTGAACACCATCCTCTCCGGCGGCCACGTCGAGGCCCACACCCCCCGCGACCGCCGCAAGCTGCTCCCGCTCACCCCGGTCGAGCGGCAGGCCGCCGCGGCCGAGATCGCCCTCCCCGGCCACGGCGCCCCCGCGGACCTCCCCGACGGCGTCGCTCCCGCCTCCGGCCCGCGCACCCTGCGCAAGCGGCTGGACGACGCCCCGGTCGCCTCGATCAAGCTCGCCTCCGGCTGCGACCGCCGCTGCTCGTTCTGCGCCATCCCGGCCTTCCGCGGCTCCTTCATCTCCCGCCGCCCCAGCGACGTGCTGAACGAGGCGGTCTGGCTGGCCGGGCAGGGCGTGCGCGAGGTCGCCCTGGTCTCCGAGAACAACACCTCCTACGGCAAGGACCTCGGCGACATCCGCCTGCTGGAGACCCTGCTCACCGAGATCGCCGCGGTCGAGGGCATCGAGCGGGTCCGGGTCAGCTACCTGCAGCCCGCCGAGATGCGCCCCGGCCTGATCGACGTGATGACCGGCACCGACAAGGTCGTCCCGTACTTCGACCTGTCCTTCCAGCACTCGGCGCCCGCCGTGCTGCGCCGGATGCGCCGCTTCGGCTCCACCGAGCAGTTCCTCGGCCTGCTGGAGTCGATCCGGGCCAAGGCCCCCGAGGCCGGCGCCCGCTCCAACTTCATCGTGGGCTTCCCCGGCGAGAGCGAGGAGGACTACGCGGAGCTGGAACGGTTCATCACCCACGCCGGCCTCGACGCGATCGGCGTGTTCGGCTACTCCGACGAGGACGGCACCGAGGCCGCCGGCTACGACGGCAAGCTCGACCAGGACGTGGTGGACGACCGGGTCGCCCGGCTCTCCAAGCTCGCCGAGGAGCTCACCGCGCAGCGCGCCGAGCAGCGGATCGGCAGCGAGGTCACCGTCCTCGTCGAGTCCGTCGAGGACGGGGTGGTGGAGGGCCGGGCCGCCCACCAGGCCCCGGAGACCGACGGCCTGACCACCCTGCTCGGCGTCCCGGACGCGGTGGTCGGCCGGTTCTACCGGGCCACCGTGACCGGCACCGAAGGCGTCGACCTGATCGCCGAGGCGATCGAGGTCCCGCAGCCCGCCGGAGCCGACGTATGACCAAGGGGCCGGGGGCCCCGGCCGCCACCCGGCCGACCCCGGCCGCGGTCCCGCCGGAGCCCGGCCTGTGGAACATCGCCAACGTGCTGACCATGTTCCGGCTGGTGCTCGTCCCGGTCTTTGCCGCGCTGCTGTTCGCCGGGGGCGGCCACGACCCCAAGTGGCGGGCCCTCGCCTGGGCGGCCTTCGCCATCGCGATGATCACCGACGTCTTCGACGGCGCGCTGGCCCGCCGCAAGGGCCTGGTCACCGACTTCGGGCGGATCGCCGACCCGATCGCCGACAAGGCGATCATGGGCACCGGCCTGATCGGCCTGTCCCTGCTCGGCGACCTGCCCTGGTGGATCACCGCGGTGATCCTGGCCCGGGAGCTCGGCATCACCCTGATGCGGTTCTGGGTGATCCGCTACGCCGTCATCCCGGCCAGCCGCGGCGGCAAGATCAAGACGCTCGCCCAGGGCACCGCGGTCGGCATGTACGTGCTGGTGCTCACCGGGCCGCTGGCCACCGCCCGCGCCGTGGTGATGGGCGTCGCGGTGTTCCTCACCCTGGCCACCGGCCTCGACTACGTGCTGCAGGCCGTCCGGCTGCGCCGCGAGGGCATCGCCCGGGAGCGCCGCGGTGAGTGAGGGCGCCGCGGCCGCCCGGGTGCTGGCCGCGCTGGAGGCCGACGGCGCCACCCTGGCCGTCGCCGAGTCGCTCACCGGCGGCCTGCTGGCCGCCGCCCTGGTCCGGGTGCCCGGCGCCTCCGCGGTGTTCCGGGGCTCGGTCACCGCGTACGCCACCGACCTCAAGGCCTCCGTGCTCGGCGTCGACGAGGGACTGCTCGACGTGCACGGCCCGGTCCACCCCGTGGTGGCCCGGCAGATGGCCGAGGGCGTGCGCCGCCTGCTCGGCGCCGACTGGGCGCTGGCCACCACCGGCGTGGCCGGCCCCGACCCGCAGGACGGGCAGCCGGTCGGCACCGTGTACGTGGCGCTGGCCGGACCGTCGGGAACAGAAGCGCTCCCGCTCCGGTTGTCGGGTGGGCGTGACACGATCCGGCACGGATCGGTGGACGCCGCGCTGGAGCTGTTGCTCCGGCGGCTGGCGTCCGGGCAGGTCTGAGCTTCGCCGAAGACCCGGTGCGGTGCGCCGAAAACCCGCGAACCCGCCGCACCCGGCGGGGGAACGTGTTACACCGGAGGCTCCGGTCGGGCCGCCCCGGCCGGGAGCACACGCGTCGACCCGGCGTCGATTGCGCGTCCGGAGCCGGACATCTGCCCGTCACGGGTGGTTCGACGGCCCCGGAGGGGAAGAAACAGGGAGGGGGCGCCTTGCAGCCCAGAGTGAACACGACCCCGGTCCCCGCACGGGATGCTGGCAAGGCGGTACGGTGGGGTCGTGACATCTCGATCCGCAGTCCGAGGAGGGAGGCACCGATGATTCTGCTCCGTCGCCTGCTGGGCGATGTGCTGCGTCGGCAGCGCCAGCGCCAGGGCCGCACACTCCGCGAGGTGTCGGCAGCCGCCAGGGTTTCGCTCGGTTACCTCTCCGAGGTCGAGCGGGGTCAGAAGGAGGCGTCCTCCGAGCTGCTCTCCGCCATCTGCGACGCGCTCGACGTGCGGATGTCGGAGGTCATGCGGGAGGTCAGCGACGAACTGTCGCTCGCCGAACTTGCGGCGATGGCGACACTCTCGGAGGGTGATCTGCTGAGGCCGGTGCTCGAACCGGTTCCGCTGCCGGCGCCCGGTGTCGACCGGTCCGGGTCCATCTCGCCCAAGGCGGCGATGGACGTGGTGGCGGCCTGACCGGACCTCGACCGTCCCGCTGGTGCGGGACGCCGGGTGAAGGAGGGCCACGATGCGGAGTGCGCGCAGTGCGCTGCTGCTCGGTGCGACGGCACTGGTCGGCCTGGGCCTGATACTGCTGCTGATGGGCGGCACCGCGATACACGGCGGTGCCGCCCTCGGCGTGCTCGCGGCCGGCTGGTGGGGCGTGGGGCTGATCCCGGTGCACGCCAGGACCGCGCCGGAGCCCGCGCGGCGGGAGGCCGCGGCGGGCCCGGTCCTGCCGCGGCCCGGCCCGCCCGGGGCGGGGGACGCTCCCCAGGGCGGGTGAGGCGAGCCCCCGCTACCGGAGCCGGTAGCCCTTCGGGGTGGGGTGGAAACCGGCCGTTTCCAGCCGGGGGCCCAGGGGGCTGGTGAGGGCGGGGTGGCCGTTGATGCGCTCCACGGTGAGCGGACCGGCCAGCGCGGCCAGGGCGGCGTCCAGCGCGGGGCCCTCGGCGGGCCAGGCCAGCAGCGACCTGCCGCCGCGCTCCAGGTACAGCACCAGCTCGCCGTCGACCAGGGCGACCAGCGCGCCGGCCTTGCGGGCCGGGCGGTGGGCGGCGGCGGTGTCGGCGGGCGGCTCCGGCCAGGACAGGGCCGCGCCGTACGCGTTGGCCGGGTCGGCGGCGGCCAGCACCAGGGCCTGCGGGGCCTGCGCGGCGGGCTCGGCGGACCACTCGGCGCCCACCGTCCGCTCCAGCCGGGAGCTGACCGAACGCAGCCGGTCCGCGGCGCCGTCCATGGCGAACTGGGCGCCGCCCAGGCCCTCGACGAAGTACCCGCGGCGGGCCCGGCCGCGCTCCTCGAACGCCGACAGCACCCGGTAGACGCCCGCGAAGCCGCCCGGGACGCGCTCGGCGGCCACCGCGCCCCTGGTCAGCACGCCGTGCCGGTCCAGCAGGGCCTGCGCCCGGGCGGCGGCCCGCACCGTGGCCTCGCCGCCGAGGGCGGGCAGCAGCGACCAGCGGCCGACCGCGGTCGGCGGGCCGGTGCGGGAGGCCGGGCGGGCCGGGCCGCGGGCCGCGCCGCCGTAGCGGCCGCGCGGGGTGGCGCGCGGGGCGCGGTGCGCGGTGGCGCCGGCGGTGCGGCCGGAGCCGAGCAGGCCGCGCAGCGGGGCCAGGGTGTCGTTGGTGACGTACCCGGCCCAGACCAGGTCCCACAGGGCGTCGGCGATCTCGGCGTCCGGGGTGTCCGGGACGCGTTCGGCGAGCTGGCGGAAGAACGCGCCGTAGCCGCCGGTCAGCGCCTCCAGCAGGGCGGTGTGCACCGGGCCCGGGGTGAGCGGGAGCGGCTCGGGGCGCAGCAGGTGGGCGTTCTCCGGCAGGTGCAGGCTGATCCAGCCGTCCTTGCCGGGCAGCGCGCCCGCGCCGGACCAGCCGATCTCGCCGGCCGCCATCAGCTCGTCCAGCAGGGCGGGGGAGTAGTCGGACAGCCGGGCGGGCAGCACCAGCTTCTCCAGGGCGGAGGCGGGCAGCGCGGTGCCCTGGAGCTGCTCGACCACCCGGTAGAGGCCGTCGGCGCCGCGCAGGCGGTGCCCGGCCAGGTGCTGCCACTGCGGGAGGAAGGCGGCCAGGGCCTTCGGCGGGACGGCCTCCACCTCGTGCCGCAGGGCGGCCAGCGAGCGGCGGCGCAGGCGGCGCAGCACCTCGGTGTCGCACCACTCCGGGGTGGTGCCCGTCCCGTCGGGCCGGAACTCGCCCTGGACCAGGCGGCCGGCGGCGGTGAGGCGGTGCAGGGTGCCGGTGACGACGGCGCTGCCGAGGCCGAAGCGCTCGGCGGCCTCCTGCGCGGTGAACGGGCCGTGGGTGCGGGCGTGCCGGGCCAGCAGGTCGCCGAGCGGGTCCTTGACCGGCTCGGTGAACGCCTCGGGGACGCCGACCGGCAGCGGGGTGCCCAGGGCGTCGCGCAGCCGCCCGGCGTCCTCGATCGCGGCCCAGCGCAGGGCGCCGCCGATCCGGACCTGGATCGCCCGGCGGGCGGCCTCCAGCTCCAGGGCCCACAGCGGTTCGGCGCCGCGCTCGGCGAGTTCGGCCTCGGCGAGCGGGCCGAGCAGGCGCAGCGCGTCGGCGACGCCCTCGGCGTCCTTGATCCGGCGCTCGGGGGTGCGGCGCTGGAGCTCGGCCTCCAGGTCGGCGAGGACCTGCGGGTCGAGCAGTTCGCGCAGCTCGGCCTGGCCGAGCAGTTCGGACAGCAGCCGGGAGTCCAACGCGAGGGCGGCGGCCCGGCGCTCGGCGATCGGGGAGTCGCCCTCGTACAGGAACTGGGCGACGTAGCCGAACAGCAGGGAGCGGGCGAACGGGGACGGTTCGGGGGTGGTGACCTCGACCAGGCGGACCGCGCGGGACTCCAGGTCTCCCATCAGCTCGACCAGGCCGGGCACGTCGAAGACGTCCTGCAGGCACTCGCGGACGGCCTCCAGGACGATCGGGAAGGAGCCGTACTCGGCGGCCACCTCCAGGAGTTGGGAGGCGCGCTGGCGCTGCTGCCACAGCGGGGTGCGCTTGCCGGGGTTGCGGCGGGGCAGCAGCAGGGCGCGGCCGGCGCACTCGCGGAAGCGCGCGGCGAACAGGGCGGAGCCGCCGACCTGGTCGGTGACCAGCTGCTCGATCTCGGCGGCGTCGAAGACCGCGGCGTCGGCGCCGACCGGGGCCTCGTCGGCGGGCGCCGCGGGCGCGGCGGAGGGGAAGTCGGCCAGCAGGTCGGCGTCCGGCAGGCGCAGCACGATGCCGTCGTCGGCGTGCATCACCTGCGGGTCCAGGCCGTGCTTCTCGCGCAGCCGGGCGCCGATGGCCAGCGCCCACGGGGCGTGCACCTGGGCGCCGAACGGGGAGTGCACGACGATCCGCCAGTCGCCGAGCTCGTCGCGGAAGCGCTCGACCACGATGGTGCGGTCGTCGGGCAGGTGGCCGCAGGCCGCGCGCTGCTCGGCGAGGTAGGCGAGCAGGTTGGCGGCGGCCCAGTCGTCCAGGCCCGCCGCGTGCAGGCGGGCGGTGGCCGCGGCGGGCTCCAGGGCGCCGATCTCGCGGACGAACGCGCCCACGGCGCGGCCGAGTTCGAGCGGGCGGCCGAGGGTGTCGCCCTTCCAGAACGGGAGCCGGCCGGGGACGCCGGGGGCCGGGGTGACCAGCACCTTGTCGTGGGTGATCTCCTCGATCCGCCAGGAGGTGGTGCCCAGGGTGAAGACGTCCCCGACCCGGGACTCGTAGACCATCTCCTCGTCCAGCTCCCCGACCCGGCCGCCGCCCTTCTTGGGGTCGGCCCCGGCGATGAAGACGCCGAACAGGCCGCGGTCGGGGATGGTGCCGCCGGAGGTGACGGCGAGGCGCTGGGCGCCGGGGCGGCCGGTGACGGTGCCGGCGACGCGGTCCCAGACCAGGCGGGGGCGCAGTTCGGCGAAGGCGTCGGACGGGTAGCGGCCGGCCAGCATGTCGAGGACGCCGTCGAACGCGGACTGCGGGAGGGTGGCGAACGGGGCGGCGCGGCGGCACAGGGCGAGCAGCTCGTCGACGTCCCAGACGTCGAGCGCGGTGATCGCCACCAGCTGCTGGGCCAGCACGTCCAGCGGGTTGCGCGGGACGCGCAGGGCCTCGATCCGGCCGGTGCGCATCCGCTCGGTGACCACGGCGGACTGCACCAGGTCTCCGCGGTACTTGGGGAAGAACACGCCGCTGGAGACCGCGCCGACCTGGTGTCCGGCCCGGCCGACCCGCTGCAGGCCGGAGGCCACCGAGGGCGGGGACTCGACCTGCACCACCAGGTCGACGGCGCCCATGTCGATGCCCAGCTCCAGGCTGGAGGTGGCCACCACGGCGGGCAGCCGGCCGGCCTTCAACTCCTCTTCCACCAGGGCCCGTTGCTCCTTGGAGACCGAGCCGTGGTGGGCCCGGGCGAGCAGCGGCGGGGCGCCCGCGGCGGCCCCCGAGCCGCCCATCAGCTCGGCGGGGGAGTGCGCCTCGGGCAGCGGGGCGCCGGTGGCCCGCTCGTAGGCGATCTCGTTCAGCCGGTGGCACAGCCGCTCGGCCAGCCGGCGGGAGTTGGCGAACACGATGGTCGAGCGGTGCGCCTGGACCAGGTCGACGATCCGCTCCTCGACGTGCGGCCAGATCGAGGACTGCCGCTGCGGGTCGGACTCCTCGGCGGGCGCGGCGGGCAGGTCGGCCAGGTCCGGGACGGGGACCACCACGGACAGGTCGAAGCGCTTGTCGGAGCCTGGCTGGACGATCGCGGCGCCGCGCCGCGGGCTGAGGTAGCGCGCCACCTCCTCGACCGGGCGGACGGTGGCGGACAGGCCGATCCGGCGGGCCGGGCGCTCCAGCAGCTCGTCGAGGCGCTCCAGGCTGAGCGCCAGGTGCGCGCCGCGCTTGGTGCCGGCCACCGCGTGCACCTCGTCCAGGATCACCGTGTCGATGCCGCGCAGGGCGTCCCGGGCGGCGGAGGTGAGCAGCAGGAACAGCGACTCGGGGGTGGTGATCAGGATGTCCGGCGGGTGGGTGGCGAACTTCCGGCGGTCGGCGGCCGGGGTGTCGCCGGAGCGGATGCCGACCCGCACCTCGGGCTCCGGCAGGCCGAGCCGGACGCTGGCCTGCCGGAGCCCGGTGAGCGGGGCGCGCAGGTTGCGCTCCACGTCGACCGCGAGGGCCTTCAGCGGGGAGACGTAGAGCACCCGGCAGCGGCGCTTCGGGTCGGCCGGGGGCGGGGTGGCGGCCAGCCGGTCCAGGGCGGAGAGGAAGGCCGCCAGCGTCTTGCCGGAGCCGGTCGGGGCGACCACCAGCACGTCCGTCTCCAGCCGGATCGCCGACCAGGCCCGGGACTGCGCCTCGGTGGGGGCGGCGAACGCCCCGGTGAACCAGGCCCGGGTGGCCGGGGCGAAGCCTTGCAGCGGATCAGCGTCGGAGGTGCCCATGCCCCCATGGTGCCCCGACAGGCTGACAGGTCACGGAACGGTCACCGTCTGACCCAACCCCGTGCAGCAAATCGTACAAATCGCTCATATCGTGAGGAACCGGACCCGATCCCCGGCGTCCGGCCCTGCCTGACGAGCGGAGACCGTGCGATGGAGCAGGTGAGCCAGGCCCGCAGCGACACCCCCGCCACCCGCCGGCGCCGCAGCGTCCGGGTGCTCGGGGCGACGCTGCTCACCGGACTGCTGCTCGGCGGCGCCGTCCCCTACGTCACCGGCACCGGCGACACCTACCTCAGCTACCTGGTGCTGGACGAGCGCACCGACGCCCGGGGCGCCGAGCACGCCGCCGACCAGGCCCGGGCGCTCGGCGGCAAGGTCGTCCAGGACTACCCGCAGATCGGCGCGGTGCTCGCCTACGCCGGGCCCCGGTTCGCCGGGAAGCTGCGGCAGAGGCCCGGGATAGCCGCCGTCGGCGCCACCCGCACCGTCCCGGTGCCCTCCCCGCCCCGGCCGCTGGCCGGCGCCGCCTTCGACACCGGCACCGCGCACGGCCCCGAGGCCGCCGCACTGCCGCTCGGGGACGCCGCGCCGCCCGGCGACACCGCCGAGCGCGCCGACGACTCCACCGCCACCGTGCCCGACCCCGGCGAGCAGTCCGACTGGAACCTCGCCATGATCGGCGCCCTCGACCGCCCCGCCGGACGCGGCGCCGCGCTGCTGCGCCCGCCGGTCGCCGACCGCGGCACAACGACCTCCGCCGACCGGGCCGCCGTCCTGCCCACCGCCCAGCAGCTGTCCAAGGTCACCGTCGCGGTGCTGGACTCCGGCGTCGACGACACCCACCCCGACCTGCGGGCCGCCGTCGACCCGGGCGCCTCCGCGTCCTGCGCCGACGGCCGCCCCGACTCCCGCAGCGGCGCCTGGCGGCCCGACGACGCGATCAACGAGAGCGGCCACGGCACCCACGTCGCCGGGATCGTCGGCGCCGCCCGCGACGGCCACGGCGTCACCGGCGTCGCCCCCGGCGTGCGGATCGCCGCCGTCCGGCTGCTCGGACCGCTCGGCCAGTACTACGCCGAGAACATCGTCTGCGGCATGCTCTGGGCCGCTGACCACGGCGCCCGCGCCATCAACGACAGCTACTTCGCCGACCCGTGGAAGTACAACTGCCCCGAGGACGCCGACCAGGCCGCGCTGGCCGCCGCCGTCGGCCGGGCGGTCGCCTACGCCCAGCGCAAGGGCGCCGTGGTGGTCGCCTCGGCCGGCAACGACGGCCAGGACCTCAACGCCGGACGCGCCGACCGGCGCAGCCCCAACGACCGCACCACCGGCCCCCCGGACGACCGGCAGCTCGGCACCGAGTGCATCCGGCTGCCCGGCGAACTGCCCGGCGTGGTCACCGTCACCGCCGTCGACCGCAACGGCCTGCCCGCCGGGTACAGCAACTACGGGCGCGGCAAGGTCTCCATCGCCGCCCCCGGCGGCGACCCCGACGGCGGCACCCAGGGCGCGGTCGTCTCCGACTGGCCCGGCGGCCGGTACGCCGCCCTGGCCGGCACCTCGATGTCCGCCGCGCACGTCACCGGCGCGGTCGCCGTGGTCGCCGCCCGGCACCCCGACTGGAGCCCCGACCGGATCTCCGCCGACCTCGCCCGGGCCGCCGACGAGAACTGCACCAGGGCCCTGCCGCTCGGCTGCCAGGACCGCGACTTCTACGGCGCCGGGATCCTCGCCCTGCCCACCGACTGACCGGGCGGGGCCGCCGGTGCCCGATACTGGGCGCATGAGGCTGACCGAGTTCTGGCGACGGATGCACGAGCACTTCGGCGAGGCGTACGCGGAGTCCTTCGCGCAGGACCACGTGATGGGCGAGCTCGGCGGCCGCACCGTCCGGCAGGCGCTGGACGCCGGGTGGGAGGCCAAGGACGTGTGGCGGGTGGTCTGCGTCACGCAAGGGGTGTCGTCCCTGCTGAGGTGAGACCATCCGCCCCGCCGTGGGTGAGACTGTCCCGGTGGCGAGCAGCGCAGAGCACCCCGACCCGACGGCCCCCGGCCGGACGACCCCCGACACCCCGTTCGACACCCCGGCCGACACCCCGGCCGAGGCCGGGCCCGGCACCACGGACCGGGCCGCCGAGGCCGTGGCGGCCGCCGACGCCGAGACGGCGCGCACCGCCGCCGCCCGGCTGCTGCGCCGGGCCGAGACCGGCAACGGCGCGATGCCCCGCTGGCTGCCCCGGGCGATCCTGCTGGCGCTGCTCGGCGTCGGCCTGTTCCAGCTCGCCGACTGGGCGTTCCACCAGCTGATCGACCTGTTCGTGATGCTGCTGGTGGCGTTCTTCCTGTCGCTGGCGATGGAGCCCGCCGTCGACCGGATGGCCGCCCGCGGGGTGCGCCGCGGCCTGGGCACCTTCCTGGTGTTCATCGGCCTGGCCCTGGCCGTGGCGGGCTTCCTGGCCTCGCTCGGCACCCTGCTGGTCGACCAGATCACCCAGATCGCCGGGAAGCTGCCGCAGCTGCTCCAGGACCTGATCAACTGGATCAACCACACCTTCCACACCGACCTGTCCCTCGACCAGCTCCAGCACCAGGTGCTCAAGGACTCCGGCACCATCGAGAAGTACGCCCAGCAGGCCGCCGACAACGTCTGGGGCGTCACCGGGACCGTCATCGGCGGGCTGTTCCAGGCCTTCACCGTCGGCCTGTTCACCTTCTACTTCACCGCCGAGGGCCCCCGGGTGCGGCGCACCGTCTGCTCGCTGCTGCCGCCGTCCAAGCAGGGCGAGGTGCTGCGGGCCTGGGAGATCGCGCTCGCCAAGACCGGCGGCTACCTGTACTCCCGGGCGCTGCTCGCACTGATCTCCACCCTCGCGCACTGGGCGTTCTTCGCCGCCATCGGCCTGCCGTACGCGGCGGCGCTGGCCGTCTGGGTCGGCGTCATGTCGCAGTTCGTGCCGACCATCGGCACCTACCTGGCGGGCGCGCTGCCGGTCCTGGTCGGGCTGACCGAGCGGCCGGTGGAGGCGCTGTGGGTGCTGGTCTTCGTGATCGTCTACCAGCAGATCGAGAACTACCTGCTGCACCCGCGGATCACCGCGAAGACCGTCGACGTGCACCCCGCCGTCGCGTTCGGCGCGGTGATCGCCGGGGCCGCGCTGCTCGGCGCGGTCGGCGCGCTGATCGCCATCCCGGTCGCCGCGACGCTGCAGGGCTTCGTCGGGACGTACGTGCGCCGCTACGAGGTCGAGGACGATCCGCGGATCGACCGCGGCGAGGAGCGGCGCGAGCGGCGGCGGCACACGGTGCGGCGGCTGCGGCGGATCATGTCGGGCGGCTCGGGCGGCTCGGGCGGCTCGGGCGGCTCGGGCGGCTCGGGCGGCTCGGGCGGTCCGGGGCGGGCCGGTGGCTCGGGTGCGGACGGTCCTGGCGGCTCCGGTCGTTCGGGTGCGGACGGTGTCGGTGGGGGACGGGTGGAGGGGGAGCGGCGGGAGGAACCGCCGGGGGAATGACCCGGCGGGTAAGCGTTTGGTGCCTCCTCCGGGCTCTGGATGGGTGAGGAGGTGTTCATGGGAGAGAAGCAGAACGGTCCGGACGACGAGTTCCGGACGTTCATCGTGGGGGCGTGGCCCTGGCTGCTGCGGACGGCGTACCTGCTGACCGGCGAGCAGCACGCCGCCGAGGACCTCGCGCAGTCCGCCGCCGAGCGGACCTGCGCGGCCTGGTCGAAGGTCCGCCGGGCCGACGACCCGCACAGCTACGTGCGCCGGATCATGGTCAACCAGCACGCCCGCCGCTGGCGCCGCCGGGCCCCCGAGGTCCTGGTGGAGGCGGTGCCGGACGCAGCCGGGTCCGAGGACGGGTACGCCAGGTCGGACCAGCGCCGGATGCTGATGGCGGCCCTCGCGGGGCTGCCCGCCCGGCAGCGGCAGGCCGTGGTGCTGCGGCACTGGGAGGACCTGAGCGACAGCCAGGCGGCCGCGGCGATGGGGTGCTCGGCCGGTGCCGTGCGCAGCCACGCCGCGAAGGGGATAGCCAGGCTGCGGGAGACCGCGGACCTGGGGGAACTGAAGGACATGACTCGGATCGGGGGTGCGGTGTGACCACGGGTGACAACGGAGCGCGGGGCAACGGCGAGATGTGGGTGGAGCTGGGCCTCGCGGGGGCCGCGGCGGAGGTGCGGATCGGGTCGGTCCCGGTCGCGGGCATCGAGGCCGGCGGGCGGCGGATCCGGCGCCGGCGGCGCACCGCGGTCGGCGCGCTGGCGCTGGCCTCGGTGGTGGTCCTGGGCGGCGGCACGGCGGCCGGGCTGCACGCCGGGACGGCCGGGGCCGGCACCGCGCGGGCGATCGGGCCGGCCGGCGGCGGCGCGGGCGGCGGCAGCCTGGTCGGGGCTGGGGACGACGGCACCCCGGCCTCCCCGTCGGCGGCCGCCCGGGACCCGTTCGCGCCGGTCCGGGTGGTGATCGGGCAGGGCGTCGTCGACGGCAAGGAGTGGAAGCTCTGGGAGGCGCTCTGGCCGGTCGCCCCGCAGGAGCGGGCGTACGAGCAGGCGGTGGCGGTCTGGCAGGAGCGCAGCGCCGTCGACCCCTCGCTGGACAAGCCCACCGAGGCGTACGTCCAGCAGTACTGGCAGCCGAACGAGGACGTGGTCGACACCTACGCGACGCTGGACGGCGTCCGGCAGAAGTACGACGAGCAGGGCAGCTACCCGGCGCCCGGGCACCTGGAGCCGTGGATGGCGACCACCTTCAACGGCAACCTGATGGGTCCCCGGACCAAGGACGACCACTCCGGGCCGCTGCCGGTGACGCTCGCCGTGATGGCGTTCGGGCCGGACATCGCCAAGGTGGTGGTGACCTGGAGTGACGGCAGCGTGGTCGAGCCGCAGCTGGTCACCGTCGGGGACTCCCCGTACCGGCGGATCGTGGTGCCGGAGCAGGCCGGGAAGCGGGTGGTGTCCTGGCAGTTCTTCGACCGGAGCGGGGCCGAGGTGCCGAACGCGGGCGAGGAGATGCTCAAGTAGCTCTCAAGTAGGGGGTGCGGGGGCGAGGGCCCGGCGCCGCGGCTCGACGGCCGTGGGGTCGGGCCCCGGCCCGTTGCGGGGCGGTGGGGTGCGGGACTGGAATCGAACAAACGTTCTTTGTACTCTTCGGTGCGGAGTTTTCCACAGGCCGAGCCCGTCCGGGGCCGATTGTCGGTGGGACGCGCTAGCGTCGATGACGATGAAGCGCACAGGACAGAACCCGAGGGTGGAAGCCATGGCAGGAACGGATCGCGAGAAGGCCCTGGAGGCCGCACTCGCCCAGATCGAGCGGCAGTTCGGCAAGGGCTCGGTGATGCGGCTCGGTGAGAAGGCGAACGAGCCGGTCGAGGTGATCTCCACCGGATCCACCGCCCTCGACGTGGCGCTCGGCGTGGGCGGCATCCCGCGCGGCCGGGTGGTCGAGATCTACGGCCCCGAGTCCTCCGGCAAGACCACCCTGACCCTCCACCTGGCGGCCAACGCCCAGAAGGCCGGCGGCACCGTCGCCTTCGTCGACGCCGAGCACGCGCTCGACCCCGAGTACGCCAAGAAGCTCGGCGTGGACACCGACGCCCTGCTGGTCAGCCAGCCGGACACCGGCGAGCAGGCGCTCGAGATCACCGACATGCTGATCCGCTCCGGCGCGATCGACCTGGTGATCATCGACTCGGTGGCCGCGCTGGTGCCGCGCGCCGAGATCGAGGGCGAGATGGGCGACTCGCACGTCGGCCTCCAGGCCCGTCTGATGAGCCAGGCGCTGCGGAAGATCGCCGGTGCGCTGAACCAGTCGAACACCACCGCGATCTTCATCAACCAGCTGCGCGAGAAGATCGGCGTGATGTTCGGTTCGCCGGAGACCACCACCGGTGGCCGCGCGCTCAAGTTCTACGCCTCGGTCCGCCTCGACATCCGGCGCATCGAGACCCTGAAGGACGGCACCGAGGCGGTCGGCAACCGCACCCGCGTCAAGGTGGTCAAGAACAAGGTCGCCGCGCCGTTCAAGCAGGCCGAGTTCGACATCCTCTACGGCGTCGGCATCAGCCGCGAGGGCGGCCTGATCGATATGGGCGTCGAGCACGGCTTCATCCGGAAGTCCGGTGCCTGGTACACCTACGAGGGCGACCAGCTCGGCCAGGGCAAGGAGAACGCCCGCAACTTCCTGAAGGACAACCCGCAGCTGGCCGACGAGATCGAGGCCAAGATCAAGGGCAAGCTGGGCATCGGCCCGAAGCTCCCCGAGGCCGAGGGCGACGCCGCCCCCGCCGTGGAGATCCCGGCCGCGGCGGCCCCCGCGAAGGCCGCCGCCAAGAAGACGGCGGCCGCTGCCAAGAGCTGATCCGTTGACACGCCACCAGCACCACCACCCGGCACCGGGCCCGTCCGAGGACGGGCCCGGTGCGGGCGTTCCCGGGGACAACGACGAGAGCAGCAGCGGATACGGCGAGAGCGGCAGCGGACGCGGCGACGGTGGTCGGTCCGGCGGCGGGGACGGGCCGCCGGACTGGTTCGCCGCCGTCGCGGAGGAGGAGGTGTCGGACGGGCCGCCGGACTGGTTCGCGGCGGTGGCCGAGGAACCGCCCGGCGCGGGGGCGGGCGGCGGCGGAGGCGGGGCCGCGCAGGTGGCGGACCTGGGGGAGTTGCCCGGGCTGGTGCGGGCGTCCGAGCTGGCCGGGGGGCGGCGGCGACGGCGCAGTGCGCTGGGGGAGTTGCCGGTCGCGGAGCCGGTGGCGGCGGAGCGGCCGCGGGCCCGGCGGCGGGCGAAGGCCGAGCGGGGGGAAGAAGGGGAGGAAAGGGGCGAGCGGGAGCCGCGTCAGGGGCGGCGCGGGCGGGCTGCCGAGCCGGCGGGCGATCCGGCCGACCGGGCCCGGGACATCTGCCTGCGGCTGCTCACCGGAGCCGCCAAGTCCCGCAAGCAGCTGGCCGACGCGCTGCGCCGCAAGGAGATCCCGGACGAGGTCGCTGAGCAGGTGTTGGACCGGCTGGAGGAGGTCGGGCTGATCGACGACGCCGCCTTCGCCGAAGCCTGGGTGGAGTCCCGGCACGCGGTGCGCGGCCTGTCCCGGCGGGCGCTGGCCCAGGAGTTGCGCACCAAGGGCGTCACCGGGGAGACCGCCGAGCGGGCCCTGCTCCAGGTGGACGCCGAGGACGAGTCGGAGGCCGCCCGGGCGCTGGTGGACCGGAAGTTGCGCTCCACCGCCGGGTTGGACCGGGACGTGCGGATCCGGCGGCTGGTCGGGGTGCTGGCCCGGCGCGGCTACGCCGAGGGCCTGGCGTTCCGGGTGGTGCGGGAGGCGCTGGCGGAAGAAGGGGTGGAGGAAGAAGGGACGGAGGAGCCGGAGGAGTGAGCGGTCGGAGGACTGAGCGGGCTGGCGAGTGAGCGGGCGGCTGGGCGCGGATGTCGGAACGGGCCGGGCGGTGGTGGGATTTGATGACTGGTGATCAGTTCATCGGAGTCAATTCTCGATCGCATCTTGACCGTTTCGTAACCTCGGCCTAGCCTCACACTCAGTGGTAGGACGATCGCGGAGGTCGCCTCAGCGGCAGCGT
Organism: Kitasatospora sp. NRRL B-11411; assembly: GCF_000721345.1. Taxonomy (NCBI): domain Bacteria; kingdom Bacillati; phylum Actinomycetota; class Actinomycetes; order Kitasatosporales; family Streptomycetaceae; genus Kitasatospora; species Kitasatospora sp. NRRL B-11411. The sequence goes on from NZ_JOGH01000005.1 coordinate 29,526, forward strand.
GAGCAGGACGGGGAGTGGCCGGATGGGCATCGCTCAGGGCACCGAAACGGGTTCCTCCCTGCTGCTGGCGGCCGGAGTGCTGATCGGCGCCCTGGTGCTGGTGCTGGCCGCCGGGTTCCTGATGCTCCGTCAGCGCCGGGCCGAACTCGACCGCCGCGAGGAGCGGCTGACCTCCGAACTCCACCGCCTGCACGTGCACGAGGACGAACTCGCCGCCCGCGCCGCCGACTCCGAGCGGGTCCGCGGCGAACTCGCCGACCAGGCCGCGGAGAACCGCCTGCTGCTGGAGCGCACCGCCGGGCTGACCGCCGTGCAGGCCCGCGAGGAGATCGTCCGGGCCGCCGAGTCGGAGGCCCGCCGGGAGGCCGCGCTGACCGTCCGGGAGATCGAACGGCGGGCCGTCACCGAGGGCGAGGGCCGGGCCCGGGAGATCATCGCCGCGTCCATCCAGCGGCTGGCCGCCGAGCACACCGCCGACACCGTGGTCACCACCCTGCGGCTGCCCAGCGAGGACATGAAGGGCCGGGTGATCGGGCGCGAGGGCCGCAACATCCGCGCCTTCGAGGCCGTCACCGGCGTCAACCTGATCGTCGACGACACCCCCGGACTGGTGCAGCTCTCCTGCTTCGATCCCGTCCGGCGGGAGAGCGCCCGGCTCACCCTGGAGGCGCTGCTGGTCGACGGGCGGATCCAGCCCGCGCGGATCGAGGAGGAGCACGAGCGCAGCCGGGCCGAGGTCGAGCGGCTGTGCGTCCGGGCCGGGGAGGACGCGCTGCTGACCGTCGGCATCGGCACGAGCGGCGAGATGTCGCCCGAACTGGTCCGCACCCTGGGGACGTTGCGCTACCGCACCTCGTACGGGCAGAACGTGCTCGGGCACCTGGTGGAGTCCGCGCACCTGGCCGGGATGATGGCCGCGGAACTCGGCGTCGACCCCGAGCCGGTGCGGCGGGCCGCGCTGCTGCACGACATCGGCAAGGCGCTCACCCACCGGGTGCCGGGCAGCCACGCCGCGATCGGTGCGGAGTTCGCCCGGCGGCACGGCGAGGCGGAGGAGGTCGTGCACGCGATAGCGGCGCACCACGGCGAGGTCGAGGCCAAGACCGTGGAGGCGGTGCTCACCCAGGCCGCCGACGCCTGCTCGGCCGGGCGGCCGGGCGCGCGCAAGGAGTCGGTGGAGGCGTACGTGCGCCGGCTGGAGCGGCTGGAGGAGATCGCCCGGGCGCACGAGGGCGTCACCAAGGTGTACGCGATGCAGGCCGGGCGGGAGGTCCGGGTGATGGTGCAGCCGGAGGCGGTGGACGACCTGCGGGCGCAGGAGATCGCCAAGGAGGTGGCCCGGCAGGTGCGGGAGGAGCTGACGTACCCGGGGCAGATCCGGATCACGGTGGTGCGGGAGTCGCGGGCGACGGAGGTTGCGCGGTAGAGAGGGGAGGTGGGGATCGGCAGGGGAGGGGCGCGCAGGGAGGGGCGCCCCGGGCGGCAACTGGTTGTCGGGGGCGCGATCTTGCGGGTGTGGGGGTGGCTGGGCGCGCAGTTCCTCGCGCCCCTGGTGTGGCGCGTGTGGTCTTGTCCGTGCGGGTGTGGGGGTGGCTGGGCGCGCAGTTCCTCGCGCCCCTACCGGGTCTTCTCTTGTTCCAGGCCCGGCTGGGGGGAGAGGGGGGCGGTGAGGGCGTGGAGGGTTTCGGGGTGGAGGCCGGGGGTGGTGCCGAGGAGGTGGCCGTCGGGGCGGACCAGGAGGACGGTGTGGGGGGTGGCGCCGGGGTAGGTGTCGGTGACCAGGACTTCGGTGGGGACGGGGAGGGCGGCGGCGAGTTCGGCGAGGCGGGGCATCAGGCCGGCGCCGAGCCAGTGTTCGGCTGACCAGACGGTGGTGCCGGGGGCGACCAGGACCAGCAGGAAGGGGCCGCCGAGGCGGGCCCGGAGGGTGTCGGCGGTGCCGTCGGCGGTGACCACCGGGAGGTCGGGGACCAGGACGCCGGGGGCGGTGGCCGGGAGTTGTTCGGTCAGGGAGGTGCCGCGCTGGGCGCCGCGCTGTTCGGGGACCCGGGGGGCGACGCCGGAGGGGGCGGCCGGGTAGGCGGGGGCGCCGCCGAAGCGGCCGGTGCCGAGTTGGCCGTCGGCCAGGAGCGGGGCGTTCTTGCGGAAGGAGCCGGAGAGCAGCGAGCGGCGGGTCTCGGCCCAGCCGCGCAGCGGGCGCAGCAGCGGCATGCTCTGGTCGACGGCGCGCAGCCGGGCGCCGACCGCGCCGCGGCGTTCGGCCTCGTAGCCGTCGAGCAGGGCGCGGTCGGCGCGGTCACCGGTGGGGGGCAGGTGCCGGGCGAGGGCGAGCCGCCAGGAGAGGTTGTCGGCGTCGCGCAGGCCGTCGGCGAGGTTCTGCATGCCGAGGGCGCCGTGCAGGTGGGCGGCGTCGCCGGCCAGGAAGCAGCGGCCGGTGCGGAAGCGGCCGGCCAGGCGCTGCTGGTAGGTGTGGTCGGCGGCGGCGAGGAGTTGGTGGGGCGGGAGTTCGCCGCACCAGCCGGTCAGCGCGGAGGTGACCCGGGTGAGCAGGGTGTCGCCGGTGACGATGCCGGGCCAGGTGGCGTGCGGGTCGACGGGCTCGGTGGGCTGGGGGCGGCCGGGGGGCAGCCGCCAGTCGAGCCGCCAGAGGCCGTCGGGCAGCGGGCGGGCGGAGGCTTCGCGGTCGCCGCGCCACGGGGGTTCGCGGTGGATCCGGGCCTCGCCGAGGAAGGGTAGGTCGACCCGGACGGTGGCGACGGCGTGCCGGTCGACGGCGGGGCGGCCGGGGAAGCGGACCTTGAGCAGTTTGCGGACGGTGGAGCGGGCGCCGTCGCAGCCGACCAGGTGGCTGCCGCGCCACCAGGCGTCCTGGCCGGCGGAGGTGGTGCGGACCGTCACCCCGTCGTGGTCCTGGGCGAGTTCGACCACCTTGTGGCGGGGGAGCAGGTGGATCAGCGGGGTGGCGGCGACGGCGTCGCGCAGGCCGCGCTGGAGGCGGTGCTGGGCGAGGTGCAGGACGGGTTCGGCGTCCAGCGGCAGGCGCAGCACCTCGGCGCGGCGGCGCCAGATGGTGAAGGCGTCCCAGCGGGCGGCGTCGGAGACCACCCGGGTGTAGCCGATCCGGGCCAGGAAGGCGGTGGTGTCGCCGCCGAGCACGACGGTGCGGGGGCTCTCCGGGCTGACGCCGGTGCCCTCGTCCAGGACGGTGCTGGGGACGTCGTTGCGGGCCAGGGCGAGGGCCAGGGCGAGGCCGACCGGCCCGGCCCCGACGATGATCACCGCGTCCATGTCGGGGCCTTCGGGCGGGCGGCGGCGGCCGCCGGTGCGTCATATGCCGGGTGGGAGGTCCCAGGTGGTGTCACGAAGAGCAATGCAACAGATCACCTGGGTGTCCGTCAAGCAGCGGCTGCGCCGCGACGGGTCGCGCCGCGGCGGCCGCGGGACTCGATCCAGCGGGCCAGGCCGCTGAGGGCGAGGCACATGACGATGTAGATCGGGGTGATCACCAGGACGACCGGGATGTACGGGTAGCCGTCGGAGTTGGAGGCGATCAGCTTGCCCACGTACAGCAGCTCGGAGTACGTGATGATGTAGCCGAGCGAGGTGTCCTTGAGGGTGACGACCAGCTGGCCGATGATCGCGGGCAGCATCGTCCGGACCGCCTGCGGGACGAGCACCAGGCTCATCACCTGGGTCTTGCGCAGGCCCAGGGCGTGGGCGGCCTCGGCCTGGCCGCGCGGGACGGCGTTGATGCCGGAGCGGATGATCTCGGCCTGCACGGCGCCGTTGTACAGGGTCAGGCCGATGACCAGGCCCCACATCGGCTTGGCGGTGAACACCGCCTGGTACAGCGCGAAGATCATGATGACCAGCGGCATGGCCCGGAAGAACTGGACCACGACGGTGCACACCGCCCGCACCGGGCGGTGGTCGGACAGCCGTCCGACCGCGAGCAGGGAGCCGAGGACCAGCGAGCCGGCCGCGGCCAGCGCGAAGGTCTCCAGGGTGGCCAGCACGCCGTCGAGGATCCGCTGCTGGACGGCGGTGTACTGGAAGGCGTCCCACAGCGAGGCGTCGAACTGGCCCTGGTCGGCCAGGGTGGAGACGACCCACCAGAGCAGGGCGGCGATGCCGAGCGTGCCGAGCACGCCGGCCACCAGGTAGCGGCGCCGGGCCCGCGGGCCGGGGACGTCGTACAGGACGGAGGCGGTGCGGGTGCTCATCGGGCCACCGCCGTGCGCCGCTCCAGGGCGGAGAAGACCGCGCCGACCGCGAAGCTGATCACCAGATAGGCCAGGGCGACCCAGAAGAAGATGGCGAAGATGGCGTAGCCCTTCTCGGTCAGGGTCTTCTGCACGCTGAACAGCTCGAACACGTTGAAGGCACCGCCGATGGCCGAGTTGCGGGGCAGCGCGATGAACACCGAGCCCATCGGCGCGAGCACCGCGCGGGCCGCCTGCGGCAGCACCACCAGGCCGAGGGTCTGGCCGAAGCCCATGCCCAGCGAGCGGGCGGCCTCGGCCTGGCCCAGCGGCACGGTGTTGATGCCCGCGCGCAGCACCTCGCAGACGAAGCTGCCGGTGTAGATGCTGAGCGCGGCCACCGCGGCGGTGAAGCTGCTGATGTGCACGTCCAGCCGCGGCAGCACGAAGGTCACCGCGAAGAACATCAGGGTCAGCGGGGTGTTGCGGAAGATCGTCACCCAGGCGGTGCCGAAGCCCCGCAGCACCGGGACCGGCGAGACGCGGAAGGCCGCCAGCATGAAGCCCAGCAGCAGGGCGAACAGGGCACTGAGCGCGCTCAGTTCGATCGTCCCCAGGAACCCGCGGACGAACAGCGAGAAGTTGCCGTCCTCGAACGGTATGCCCATGCCGGCGGCCCTCCTTTCTCGGTATCGGTCGGGACGGGCGTCAGGAGGCGGTGGTCGGGTCCAGCTCGGGGACCGCCGGGGCGGCGGAGCCGGACAGGCCCAGGGTGGCGTCGTACGCCTTCTTCCAGTCGCCGTTGTCCTCGTGCTTCTTGAGGGCGTCGTTGATCGCCTTCTGCAGCACCGCGTCGCCCTTCTTCAGGCCGATGCCGTAGCGCTCCTTGGAGAACGGCTCGCCGACGACCTTGAGCTTGCCCTGGTTCTTCGCGGCGTAGCCCTTGAGGATCGCGTCGTCGGTGGTGACCGCGTCGACCTCCTTGGTGAGCAGCTTCTCCACGCAGAGCGAGTAGCTGTCGAAGGTGGTGACCTTGGCGTTGTAGGTCTTGATGTTGTCGACCGAGGTGGACCCGGTGACGGTGCAGACGGCCTTGCCCTCGGTGGACTTCGCGTCCGTGATGGCGGTGTTGTCCTTGTTCACCAGCAGCGACTGGCCGGCGATGTAGTACGGGCCGGCGAAGTCGATCTGCTTCTTGCGGTTGTCGTTGATCGAGTAGGTGCCGACGTAGTAGTCGATCTGGTCACCGGCGATCGAGGTCTCGCGGGCGCTGGAGTTGATGGTGGTGAACTGGATCTGGTCCGGGGAGAAGCCGAGGTCGGCGGCGACCATCTTGGCGATCTCGATGTCGAAGCCGTTGCGCTTGCCGGTCTGCACGTCCTCGAAGCCGAGGAACGGCTGGTCCGACTTGGCGCCGATGCGGAGCTTGCCGGCGGCCTTGGCCTTGGTCCACACCGGCGAGCCGTCCAGCTTGGCGTCGGCGTTCACCTGGTAGGTGGGCAGCTGCGGGGCGGCCGAGCCGCCCTTGTTGCTGTCCGAGTTCGGCGTTCCGTCCTTGCCGCAGGCCGCGACCGCGGTCAGGGCGAGCACGGACAGGGCGGCGGCTACGGTACGACGGGCCTTCATGCGGTCGTTCTTCTCCTCGGTAGGGGCCATCGCTGGCTCCGGGCAAATTGCGAACTGACGCTAGAACAATGGCTGGCTCAGTGGTGCAGGATCTTCGAAAGGAAGTCCTTGGCGCGGTCGCTGCGCGGCGCGGTGAAGAACGCCTCGGGGGTGTTCTGCTCGACGATCCGGCCGTCCGCCATGAACAGGACGCGGTTGGCGGCCGAGCGCGCGAAGCCCATCTCGTGGGTGACCACCACCATGGTCATGCCCTTGGCGGCGAGCGAACGCATCACCTCCAGCACCTCGTTGACCATCTCCGGGTCGAGGGCCGAGGTGGGCTCGTCGAACAGCATCACCTTGGGGTTCATCGCCAGCGCGCGGGCGATCGCCACCCGCTGCTGCTGGCCGCCGGACAGCTGGGCGGGGAACTTGTCGGCCTGTGCGCCGACGCCGACCCGCTCCAGCAGTTCGCGGGCGGTCTTCTCGGCCTCGGCCTTCGGCACCCGGCCGACCTTCACCTGGGCCAGCACCACGTTCTGCAGCACGGTCTTGTGCGCGAACAGGTTGAAGGACTGGAACACCATGCCGACCTGGGAGCGCAGCCGGGCCAGTTCGCGGCCCTCGGCGGGCAGCGGGCGGCCGTCCACCTCGATGGTGCCGGAGTCGATGGTCTCCAGCCGGTTGATGGTGCGGCACAGCGTGGACTTGCCGGAGCCGGACGGGCCGATCAGCACCACGACCTCGCCCTGGGCGATGTCCAGGTCGATGTCCTGCAGCACGTGCAGCGCGCCGAAGTGCTTGTTCACCCCGCGCAGCGACACCAGCGGGGCGGCCCCGCCGTCCTCGGGCTCGCGCAGGTCGGCACTGTTCTCGGTCATCGCGGCTCGCTCCCTCGTCCTGCCAACCCGGGCCAACGCGCTGGGGCCGCAGAGCCGGTGATGGTCCGTCTGATGTCCGGGGGCCGGAGCCGGCGGAGCCCACGGCCCCCGGACTGGGGTGACTTTAGGCAGGTACACGACTCCTCGTCAGCCGATCTGAGCTGAACTTGAGGATCACGGTTCGGCTACGCCGGGTAGTCGACGGGTAGCGGATACCGGCTGGGTAACGGACCGGGCAACCCGGTTGACCGGGTGACGCCGGATGGGCATGGATGCCAGGATGGCCCGGATCCGCCACCGGCCGAGCCATGACAACGCCGGACCGCGAACCGCGCCACCGCGCGGCCCGCGGGCCCGCGGGCCTCCGCACCGGCCCGGACGCGCGGACCGAAACAGAGCGAACAGACCGAACAGACCGAACGAACGCCGGAAGGGGAACCCGATGCGCCTGCTCCTGGTCGAGGACGACGACCGCGTGGCCGCCGCCCTGGTCGCGGTGCTCGGCCGGCACGGCTTCCAGGTCCGGCACGCCCGCAGCGGCCACGAGGCGCTGGACGCGCTCGTCCCGGACGGCAGCGACCCCTACCGGGTGGTGCTGCTCGACCTCGGCCTGCCCGACCGGGACGGCTTCGAGGTGTGCAGCCGGATCCGGGCCGGCAGCGGCGTCCCGGTCATCATGGTGACCGCGCGGGCCGACATCCGCTCCCGGATCCACGGCCTCAACCTGGGCGCCGACGACTACGTGGTCAAGCCCTACGACATGGGCGAGCTGCTGGCCCGGATCCACGCCGTGGCCCGCCGCGGCACCCCCCGCGGCGCCGAGGAGAGCGGCCCCGAGCCGTCCGGTCCGCTGGCCTCCCGCGGCGTCGAGATCGACCGCGAGCGCCGCCGGGTCTCGGTCGAGGGCCGCGACGTCCCGCTCACCCGCAAGGAGTTCGACCTGCTGGCGCTGCTCGCCCAGAGCCCCGGCGTGGTCTACCGCCGGGAGCAGATCTTCAGCGAGGTCTGGCGCTCCGGCTGGGAGGGCAACGGCCGCACCCTGGAGGTGCACATCGGCTCGCTGCGCACCAAGCTCGGCCTGCCCGGCCTGGTCGAGGCCGTCCGCGGCGTCGGCTACCGGCTGATCCCCGACCAGCCGGACCAGCCCGACCCGTCCGACGGCGGCCCCGGCACCGCCCCCGGCGACGGCCCGGCGGAGCGCTGACCGCACGTGCGCAACCGCCTGCTCGGCATCCTGATCGCCCTGATGGCCTGCGTGCTGGCCGCGCTCGGGGTGCCCCTGGCCTACCTGATCGCCGCCTCCGAGCAGTCGAAGGTGGTCGTCGACCGGATCGACGACGCCGCCCGCTTCGCCCAGGACCTGCCCACCCAGGGCCGCCTCACCACCGCCGTCAAGGGCGACCCGGAACCCGGCCCCGGCGACGTCGGCCGGCTGCACGCCCTCACCACCGAGGCCGAGCGCTACCACGAGCTGTACGGCGCCCGGATCGGCCTGTTCCAGCGCGACGGCAGTGCCATCGCGGTCTCCCCGGCCGGCTGGCGGCCCCCCGCCGCCGGCCCCGGCCAGCAGGCGTACCACGAGGCGCTGGCCGGCCGCCGCAGCCACAACCCGCCGCAGGTCTGGCCGTGGACCCCCGACCGCACCCTGGCCGTCGCCCTGCCGGTGGTCCGCGACGGCGACGTCATCGCCGTGGTGCTCACCGAATCGCCCACCGGCGGCCTGCGCTCGCGGATCCTGCACCGCTGGATGGTGCTGGCCGGCGGCGAGGCGCTCGCCATGATCGTCGCCATCCTGCTCGCCGTCCGGCTCACCGGCTGGGTGCTGCGCCCCGTCCGCACCCTGGACCGGGCCACCCACGACATCGCCACCGGTCGGCTCGGCGCCCGGGTCGCCCCCAGCGGCGGGCCGCCCGAACTGCGGCGGCTGGCCCGCTCGTTCAACGACATGGCGGACCACGTGGTGCTCGCCATCGACCAGCAGCGGGCGTTCGTCGCCGACGCCTCGCACCAGCTGCGCAACCCGCTGGCCGCGCTGCTGCTCCGGGTCGAGCTGATCGGCCTCGACCTGCCCGAGGGCCACGAGGAGGAGCTCGTCGCGGTCCGCGAGGAGGGCGCCCGGCTGGCCCGGGTGCTGGACGACCTGCTGGGCCTGGCCACCGCCGAGGGCTCCCGGCCCGAGCCCGAACCGGTCGACCTGGTCGACCTGGTCCGCACCCGGGCCGACGCCTGGCGCCCGCTCGCCGGGCAGCGCGGCGTCGCCCTGCACTGGGAGGGCCCGCCGATGGCGCACGCCTGGGCCGACCCGATCGGCTTCGGCAGCGCGCTGGACGCCGTCCTGGACAACGCGCTGAAGTTCACCCCGGCCGGCGGCGAGGTCCGGGTCGGGCTGCTGATCGGCAAGGACGAGGTCACCGCCACCGTCACCGACGCCGGACCGGGCCTCACCGAGGAGGAGCTGGCCCGGGTCGGCGACCGGTTCTGGCGCTCCTCCCGGCACCAGAACATCGACGGCTCCGGCCTCGGCCTGTCCATCGCCCGCACCCTGCTGCTGGCCGGCGGCGGCGGCCTGGACTTCGCGCCCGCCGAGCCGAACGGCCTGACCGTGCGGCTCAGCGTGCCCCGGCGCCGGGGGCGGCGCTGAGCCGGGCCCGGGGTCGCAGGATTCGGGGGCTCAGGGCTTGACGGACAGGTAGTAGCGCTTGGCGCCGTCGTGCAGCGGCAGCGGGTCGGTGTACACGGCGGTGCGCAGGTCCACCAGCTGGGCGGCGTGCACCTGGCGGCCGATGTCGTCCCGGCTGTCGATCACCGCCCGGGTCAGCGCCTCCACCAGCGCCGGGTCCACGTCGGCCCGGGTCACCAGCAGGTTCGGCACCGCCACCGTCGGCACCGGCGTCCGCTCCGGCTCCACGTTCGGGTAGGCGTCCGCGGGGATGGTCGCCGCCCGGTACGCGTCCATCCCCGGCCCGGCCAGCCGGTGCAGCGGGTCGGACAGGTCGCCCATCGGCACGATCCGGATCGGGACGTGCTCCGACAGGTTGGACAGCGCCGTGGTCGGCAGGCCGCCCGACCAGAAGAACGCGTCCAGCTCCTTGCGCTGCAGCCCGTCCGCCGCCTGGACGACGCTGACCGGCGCCGGCCGCACGTCCCTGTCCGGGTCCAGGCCGGCCGCCTCCAGTAGCCGCCGGGTCACCAGGTTCACCCCCGACTTGGCCTGCCCCACCCCGACCCGCAGCCCGCGCAGGTCCGCCACCGAGTGCACCGGCGAGCCGGCCGGCACCACCAGCTGCATGTAGTCGTCGTACAGCCGGGCGATCGCCCGCAGCTTCGGCTTCCCCGGGTTGTCGAAGGTCGCCACCGCGTCCGCCGTGGCCACCGCGAAGTCGTCCCGGCCCGAGACCAGCCGCTCCAGGTTGTCCAGCGAGCCCTCGGAGTTGTCCAGCTGGACCTTCAGCCCCGGCATGTGGTCGCCCAGGTACTGCTGCAGCAGCACCCCGTACCGGTCGTACACCCCGCCGTCCACCCCGGTGGCGAACGCCACCCGCCCGTGCGGGCCCGACGAGGACCGGGCCGAGGACACCCACCAGCCGCCCGCGCCCCCCGCCACCAGCAGCAGCACCACGACGATCCGCAGCAGCCGGCCGCGCAGGACGGAACGCGCCGCGGAGCGCAGCCCGGCGGCGGGGCGGGAGAGGAGGTTCGCAGCAGCCATGCCGTGGATACTGCCAGCCCCCACCGCCCGGCGGGAGGCCCTTCCCGCTGCCCGTACCCTTGGCTCTGTGGGTATGGAGGAGAGCTTGCGAACTTACAAGGTCGTCACGTACGGCTGCCAGATGAACGTCCACGACTCCGAGCGCCTGTCCGGGCTGCTGGAGGAGGCCGGCTACGCCAAGGCCGACGGCGACGGCGATCCCGACCTGGTGGTCTTCAACACCTGCGCGGTCCGCGAGAACGCCGACAACAAGCTGTACGGCAACCTCGGCCGGCTCGCCCCCGCCAAGCAGGCCAACCGCGGCATGCAGATCGCCGTCGGCGGCTGCCTCGCCCAGAAGGACCGCGAGACCATCGTCCGCAAGGCCCCCTGGGTCGACGTCGTCTTCGGCACCCACAACATCGGCCACCTGCCCGCGCTGCTGGAGCGCGCCGCCGTCGAGCGCAAGGCCCAGGTCGAGATCCTCGAGTCGCTGGAGACCTTCCCCTCCACCCTGCCCACCCGGCGCGAGTCCGCGTACGCGGCCTGGGTCGCCATCTCGGTCGGCTGCAACAACACCTGCACCTTCTGCATCGTCCCCGCCCTGCGCGGCAAGGAGGAGGACCGCCGCCCCGGCGACATCCTCGCCGAGGTCGAGGCACTGGTCGCCGAGGGCGTCGTCGAGGTCACCCTGCTCGGGCAGAACGTCAACGCGTACGGCTCCGACCTGGGCGACCGGCAGGCGTTCTCCAAGCTGCTGCGGGCGTGCGGGGAGATCGAGGGCCTGGAGCGGGTCCGCTTCACCTCGCCGCACCCGAAGGACTTCACCGACGACGTGATCGCCGCGATGGCCGAGACGCCCAACGTGATGCACCAGCTGCACATGCCGCTGCAGTCCGGCTCCGACACCGTGCTGCGCGCCATGCGGCGCTCCTACCGGCAGGAGCGCTTCCTCGGCATCATCGAGAAGGTCCGGGCCGCGATGCCGGACGCCGCGATCTCCACCGACATCATCGTCGGCTTCCCCGGCGAGACCGACGAGGACTTCGAGCAGACCCTGCACGTGGTCCGCGAGGCCCGGTTCGCCAACGCCTTCACCTTCCAGTACTCCAAGCGCCCGGGGACGCCGGCCGCCGAGATGGCCGACCAGGTGCCCAAAGCCGTGGTGCAGGAGCGCTACGACCGGCTGATCGCCCTCCAGGAGGAGATCTCCTGGGAGGAGAACAAGAAGCAGGTCGGCCGCAAGCTGGAGATCCTGGTCGCCGAGGGCGAGGGCAAGAAGGACGACCGCACCGACCGGCTCTCCGGGCGCGCCCCCGACAACCGGCTGGTGCACTTCTCCCGGCCGGAGGGCGGCGTCCGCCCCGGCGACATGGTCACCGTCGAGATCACCTACGCCGCCCCGCACCACCTCCTCGCGGAGGGGCCCGTGCTCGGCGTGCGCCGCACCCGGGCGGGCGACGCGTGGGAGAAGCGGCAGGCGGCGCCGGCGGCGAAGCCCGCGGGCGTGATGCTGGGGCTGCCGACGATCGGGGTTCCGGTGCGGACGGAGGCTGCGGCGGCGGGTGGCTGCGGCTGCGAGTAGTCGCTGCGCGGGCGGGATGGTGCGAGATCGGGGGCGCGGGGAACTGCGCGCAGCGGAGGAGCACGTCAGCGAGATCGCGGGATAGTGCAAGTGGTTGTCCTGCGAGGCGATCTGGCTGTGGGTGCTCGGTTGGCCGCGCAGTTCCCCGCGCCCCCGGTTTCGCTCGAGTGGGCCTGCTGCAGTCCTCCCCGCGCCCCTGTTTTCGCTCGGGTGGGCCTGTAGCAGTTCCCCGCGCCCCCGGTTTCGCTCGGGTGGGCCTGCTGCAGTCCTCACCGCGCCCCTGGTTTCGCAGGGGCTGGCGCAGCGGGTCTCTCTGCGTCGCTGCTTTTGGGGCGGGGGCTCCGCGTAGAGTGATCGGCATGCTTGTTGCCGCCGCTGTGTGCCCGTGTCCGCCGTTGCTCGTGCCGGAGGTGGCGGTGGGGGCCGCCGGTGAGGTGGCGGGGTTGCGGGAGGCGTGTCTGGCGGCGGTGGGGGAGCTGGCCGGGGTCGATCTGGTGGTGGTGGTCGGGACCGGGGAGCGGGCCGGGGTGTGGACGGAGGGCGGGGCGGGGTCGTTCCGTCGGTACGGGGTGGCGAAGGCGGTGCGGTTGCCGTCGGGCGGGGTGGCGGGGCCGGAGTTGTCGCCCGCGTTGACGGTGGGGGCGTGGCTGTTGGAGGAGGCGGGCGTGCGGGTGCCGGCGCACGCGGTCGCGGTGCGGCCGGACACGGCGCCGGAGCGGCTGCTGGGGCTGGGTCGGGGGCTGGCCGAACTCGCGGACCGGGTGGGGCTGTTGGTGCTCGGTGACGGCAGTGCCCGGCGTTCGGTGAAGGCGCCCGGGTACCTGGACGAGCGGGCCGAGGGCCACGACCGGGCGGTGGCGCTCGCGCTGGCGGGGGCGGACGCGGCGGCGCTGGCCGGGTTGGACGCGGGGCTGTCGGCGGAGTTGATGGCCGAGGGGCGTGCCCCGTGGCAGGTGCTGGCGGGCGCCGCGGAGGGCGCCGCGCTCGGCGGTGAACTGCGCTACGAGGACGCCCCGTACGGCGTCGGCTACCTGGTGGCCTCCTGGCGCTGAGCGCTCTGAGGGCCCTGAGTGCTCTGAGGGCTCAGAGCGCGCCGGGCGGGCCGGGGGCTCAGTCGTCCTTGGGCTTGGCGGCGAAGTCGTCGCGGGCGTGCTTGGTCGCCGAGGCGCCCTTCTCGATCTTGTCGCTGTACTTGTGCTTGGTGGCCTTGTCGATGGCCTCGCCGGCCTTGTCCACCATGCCGTCGAGCTTGTCGCCGTGCTTCCCGGCCAGTTCGCTGGCCTTGTCCTTGAGCTCCTCGGCCTTGCCCTTGAGGTTGTCCATCAGGCCCATGGCATCCACCTTTCGCAATTCGGGTCATTTCCGGATCAGACATAGCTGATCCTCCCCGGTGAACGACGCGGTGACACGGGAGGTGCCCGGCTTTTGCGAGACTGGGGGGGTGAGCGGTTCCTCTTCCTCCTCTTCTCCCGCGCGTCCCGACGTGCTGCCCCGGGTGGTCTCGGTGGTCGGTTCGACGGCGGCCGGCAAGTCCGACCTGGCGGTGGCGATCGCCCGCGAGCTGGGCGGGGAGGTGGTGAACACCGACTCGATGCAGCTGTACCGGGGCATGGACATCGGTACCGCCAAGCTGACGGTGGCGGAGCGGGGCGGCGTCCCGCACCACCTGCTGGACGTGTGGGAGGTGACCGAGGCCGCCTCGGTGGCCGAGTACCAGCGCCTGGCGCGGGCCGAGATGGACCGGCAGCTGGCGGCGGGGCAGGTGCCGGTGCTGGTCGGCGGGTCGGGCCTGTACGTGCGGGCGGCGGTCGACGAGATGGAGTTCCCGGGCACCGATCCGGCGGTGCGGGCCCGGCTGGAGGAGGAGTTGGAGCGGGTCGGCCCCGGCGTCCTGCACCGGCGGCTGGCGGAGCTGGACCCGGCCGCGGCGGAGGCGATCCTGACCAGCAACGGGCGGCGGATCGTCCGGGCGCTGGAGGTCATCGAGATCACCGGGCGGCCGTTCACGGCCAGCCTGCCGACCCAGCGGGCGGTGTACGCGGCGGTGCAGATCGGCGTCCAGGTGCCGCGGCCGGAGCTGGACCGGCGGATCGAGCTGCGGGTGGACCGGATGTGGGAGGCCGGGCTGCTGGACGAGGTGCGGGAGTTGGAGAAGGCCGGGCTGCGCGAGGGGCTGACCGCGAGCCGGGCGCTCGGCTACCAGCAGGTGCTGGCGTTCTTCGCCGGGGAGTGCACCGAGGACGAGGCGCGGGCGGAGACCGTGCGGGCCACCCGGCGGTTCGCCCGGCGGCAGGAGTCCTGGTTCCGCCGGGACCCGCGGATCCACTGGCTGGAACGGCCGGAGGGCGCCGATCCGGTCGAGCTGCTGGGCCGGGCACTGGAACTGATCCACCGTCCGGAAGAGCCGGGCGCGGCGGGCTGACCGGCGCGTTTCGGCTGCCGGGCGGATGGGATCCGGCCAGGCTCGCGGCGTCTGCACCGGCAGACGCAGGTGCAGAAGGCACCGGCGGTCACGGCGGGATCACGTCCTGGCATCGGATCACCCGATCGACCCGTGGGACGCCCTGCCCGGGTGTTGGTACGTGCCATCATCGGTAGCACCGAGGCCCGGCACGCGGGCCGGCCTCACCGCCCGCGAGCTCCGGAGCTCGTGTCGAGCCGTCAGGGGAGGCCGCGTGTCAACGGGTACCGGCCCCGAAACCGATGAGCTGCTCGGCGACGTCTCCGACGGGTCCGAGACCCTCCCCGAGCTCGCCGTCCCCACCACCTCCTACGCCGTGGCGCTGCCCGCGATCGACGACCTGGCCGCCGCGCCGGGCGTGGTCCACGAGCGGGACATCCGGCCGCGCCGCCGGTTGCGCTGGTGGCAGATCCTGCCGATCGCCGCGACGGTGATGTTCGGCTCACTGATGTTCGCCTTCCCGCTGGCCTTCGGCAGCGAGGGCGCGACCGCGATGATCGGGATGCTCGGCCTGCTGATCACCGCGGCCTCGGTCGGCTGGGGCGCGATGGCGGCCCGCCGGGCCGGCTACAAGTGGCCGGGCGTGCCGCGCCGCGGCAGCACCGAGCGGGCCGGCTGGAAGGCCATCGTGCTGTACACCCTGCTGGCGGCGGCGGCCGTGGCGCTCGCCCTCTGGCGGGTCGTCCACCTGCGCGGTTAGGACCCGTCTCGGCAGCCGTCCGTCCTCGACGGGGCTCCGGCGGGCTTCGTTACCATCGGCGGTGTGAGCGAGCGCAGCGGTATCAGCGGAACGGCCTTCCTCAAGGGGCACGGCACCCAGAACGACTTCGTGATCGTCCCCGACCCGGACGGGCGGATCGACCTGCCGGCGGCCACCGTCGCCGAGTTGTGCGACCGGCGGGCCGGGATCGGCGCGGACGGCGTGCTGCGGGTGGTCCGCTCGGCGGCCGAGCCGGCCGCGGCGGGGATGGCCGACGAGGCCGAGTGGTTCATGGACTACCGCAACGCGGACGGCTCGATCGCCGAGATGTGCGGCAACGGGGTGCGGGTGTTCGCCCGGTACCTGGTGCACGCCGGGCACGCGAAGCCGGGCGAGCTGGCGGTGGCCACCCGCGGCGGGGTCAAGAAGGTGCGGATCGCCGCGGACGCCGCGGACGGCACCCCGGGCGAGATCACCGTGGACATGGGCCGCGCCGTGCTGCCCGGCCCGGACGGCATCACCGTCACCGTGGACGGCCGCAGCTGGCCCGCGCTGAACGTCAACATGGGCAACCCGCACGCCGTCGCGTTCGTCGCGGACCTGGCGCACGCGGGCACCCTGCTCGACGCCCCGGCCACCGCCCCCGCGGGCGCGTACCCGCAGGGCGTCAACGTGGAGTTCGTGGTGGACCGCGGCGAGCGGCACGTGGCGATGCGGGTGCACGAGCGCGGCTCCGGCGAGACCCGCTCCTGCGGCACCGGCGCCTGCGCCGTCGCGGTGGCGGCGATCCGGCGGGACGGTGCCGACCCGGCGGTCACCGGGGAGGCCGTCCGCTACACGGTCGACCTGCCGGGCGGTCGACTGCTGATCGAGGAGTTCCCGGACGGCCGGATCGAGATGACCGGCCCCGCGGTGATCGTCGCGGAGGGCGTCCTGCTCTGACCGCAGGTCAGCGCGACGGGGCGTCAGCTCCCGCTTCCCATCCGGCCTTCCGGCTAATCCGCCCGTTCGAGTGATCCGGGTGACAGAGGGGAAGCGGGGGCTCGCGCAACGTGCTCTGCTCGGTAGCATGGACCACCGGGTCGGCCGTCGCTCCGGTGTTGCTGCCGGAGGTGCAGATGACCATCCGCTCCGAGCTGGCGGGTCCGCCGTCCAAGCAGCCGGCGGGCCGGTTCAGCCGCGCGGCACTCGGCCGGGCCGGCCGGGCGGCACTGCTCGCCACCGGGCGGACGCCCGTCCCCGACGCCATCGAGCCGATCGTCCAGGCCCACCGGGTGCACCGCCCGCAGGCCGACGTACCCCTGCTGACCAGGGCGTACCGGCTCGCCGAGGAGAGCCACCGCGGGCAGACCCGGAAGAGCGGCGAGCCGTACATCACCCACCCGCTCGCGGTGACGATGATCCTCGCCCAGCTCGGCGCGGACACCACCACGCTGGTGGCCTCGCTGCTGCACGACACCGTCGAGGACACCGAGGTGACGCTCGATCAGGTCGCCGAGGTCTTCGGGCCCGAGGTGGCGTACCTGGTGGACGGCGTCACCAAACTGGAGAAGGTCGACTTCGGGGCCGCCGCCGAGCCGGAGACCTTCCGCAAGATGCTGGTCGCCACCGGCGACGACGTCCGGGTGATGGTGATCAAGCTCGCCGACCGGCTGCACAACATGCGCACCATCCGGCACATGAAGCCGGCCAGCCAGGTGCGGATCGCCAAGGTCACCCGGGACGTGCTGATCCCGCTCGCCGAACGGCTCGGCATCCAGATGGTCAAGGCGGAGCTGGAGGACATCGTCTTCGCCACCCTGCACCCCGAGGAGTACGAGCACACCGGCGCGGTGGCCGGCGGCTGGACGGACGGCGTGCTCGCCCCGTTCGCCGCCGAGCTCGGCCGCCAGCTCGCCGAGGCCGGCATCCCCGCCGCCGTCACCGTCCGGCCCCGGCACCTGGTCTCGCTGCACCGGGTGATGATCAAGCGCGGGGCCGGGCCGGACGGCGCCGGGCTGCGGCCCGCCGACTTCGGGCGGCTGCTGGTGGTGGTCGAGGAGAACGCCGACTGCTACGCCGTGCTCGGCGAGCTGCACACCTGCTGGACGCCGCTGCCCGGCGAGTTCAAGGACTTCGTCGCCGCCCCCAAGTTCAACCTGTACCAGTCGCTGCACACCGCGGTCGCGCTGACCGGCGGCGAGGTGATCGAGGTCCTGGTCCGCACCCGGCGGATGCACGAGGTCGCCGAGACCGGCGTGGTCGCCCTCGGCGACCCGCGCACCGCCGACCGGCCCGGCACCGCCGACGACCCCGAGGACCGCACCGACCCGGCCCGCCCCGGCTGGCTGGCCCGGCTGCTCGACTGGCAGCAGGACACCCCCGACCCGGACGCCTTCTGGTCCGCGCTCACCGCCGACCTGCGCGACGACCGCGAGATCACCGCCGTCACCGAGGACGGCGCCACCCTGCACCTGCCGGCCGGCTCCAGCTGCCTGGACGCCGCCTACCTGCTCGGCGAGGAGACCGGCCACCGATGTATCGGCGCCCGGGTC
Organism: Kitasatospora sp. NRRL B-11411; assembly: GCF_000721345.1. Taxonomy (NCBI): domain Bacteria; kingdom Bacillati; phylum Actinomycetota; class Actinomycetes; order Kitasatosporales; family Streptomycetaceae; genus Kitasatospora; species Kitasatospora sp. NRRL B-11411. The sequence continues at coordinate 47,182 of NZ_JOGH01000005.1, forward strand.
AACGGCCGGCTCGCCGCGCTCTCCACCGAACTGCGCGACGGCGACGTGTTCGGCCTGCTGCTCGCCCCCGACGGCGAGGACAGCGGGCCCGACCCGCAGTGGCTGGAGTACGTCCGCACCCCCGGCGCCCGGCTCGCCGTCGAACGGCGGCTGGCCGCCCGCCCGGCCGCGCCCGCCGAGCTGCCCGAGTCTGAGCCCGCGTCCGTGCCCGCGCCCGGGCCCGCCGGGCCGCCCGGGCCCGCCGCCGTCGCCCCGCCCGCCGTCGCGCCCGGTGCCGTCGCCGGCGCCGGCCCCGGCGAGGCCGTCGCGCCCGCCGAGGTGCCCGAACTGCCTGGCGCGGCCGTCCGGTTGGCCCGCTGCTGCACGCCCGTCCCGCCCGACGAGGTGACCGGCATCGCGCTGCGCGGCGGGATCGTCGCGGTGCACCGGGCGGGCTGTCCCACCGGCACCCGGATGCTGCGCGGCGGCCGCCGCCCGGTCGGGGTCCGCTGGCTGCCCGGCGGCGCCCCGCAGTGGGGCTACCGGGCCACCCTGCACGCCGAGGCGCTCAACCGGCCCCGGCTGCTCGCCGACCTGACCGCGGCGATCTCCGGCGAGGGCGCGTCGATCTTCTCCGCCGAGGTCGAGCCGCCCCGCCAGCTGCGGGTGCGGCACAGCTACACCCTGGAGCTGCCCGACGCCGCGGTGCTGCCCGCGGTGATGCGGGCGGTGCTCCGGGTGTCGGGCGTGTACGACGTGTACCGGCCCGGCGGGCCGGAGTCCGGGCCGGACGGAGCGGCCGCGGAGGCGGCGGCGGGGGCGGGGGCGGCAGCGGGGGCGGTGGCCGGGCCGGAGGGGGCGGCTGGTAAAAGGGATGACTCGGGCACAGCGGACGTGCAACCATCGTGGGGAATTCACGGCGGCTCCGCCGTGTTGTCCGAGAGCACGATCCGATCAACCCAAGGATGAAATGACCTCCACGTTCGACAGCCGCACCCGATCGAGCGAGTCCGCCAGCCGACTCGCCGACCTCAAGGCGGAAGCCCTGATGGACGAGGACCTCGCGGCGATCGACGAGGGCCTCGGCAACTACGACGGAGAGCAGTACGACCGCTCCGAGCGCGCCGCGCTCCGGCGCGTGAGCGGACTCTCCACCGAACTGCAGGACGTCACCGAAGTCGAGTACCGCCAGCTCCGCCTGGAGCGCGTGGTGCTCGTCGGCGTGTGGACGGACGGCACGCTGGAGGAGGCGGAGAACTCGATGGCCGAGCTCGCCGCCCTCGCCGAGACGGCCGGCTCCGAAGTCCTGGACGGCGTGATCCAGCGCCGCGACAAGCCCGACGCGGCCACCTACATCGGCTCCGGCAAGGCCAAGGAGCTGCGCGACATCGTCGCCTCCACCGGCGCCGACACCGTGGTCTGCGACGGTGAGCTGACGCCCGGTCAGCTGATCCACCTGGAGGACGTGGTCAAGGTCAAGGTGGTCGACCGCACCGCCCTGATCCTGGACATCTTCGCCCAGCACGCCAAGTCCCGGGAGGGCAAGGCGCAGGTCTCGCTCGCGCAGATGCAGTACATGCTGCCGCGCCTGCGCGGCTGGGGTCAGTCGCTGTCCCGGCAGATGGGTGGCGGTGGCTCCGGCTCCTCGGGCGGCGGCATGGCCACCCGCGGTCCCGGTGAGACCAAGATCGAGACCGACCGGCGGCGGATCCGCGAGAAGATGGCGAAGCTCCGCAAGGAGATCGCCGACATGAAGAAGGGCCGCGACACCAAGCGGCAGGAGCGGCGGCGCAACCACGTCCCGTCGGTGGCCATCGCCGGGTACACCAACGCGGGCAAGTCCTCGCTGCTCAACCGGCTCACCGGGGCCGGCGTCCTGGTGGAGAACGCGCTGTTCGCCACCCTGGACCCGACGGTCCGCCGGGCCGAGACCCCGAGCGGCCGGCTCTACACGCTGGCCGACACGGTCGGCTTCGTCCGGCACCTGCCGCACCACCTGGTCGAGGCGTTCCGCTCCACCATGGAGGAGGTCGCCGACGCCGACCTCATCCTGCACGTGGTGGACGGCTCGCACCCCGAGCCGGAGACCCAGCTCGCCGCCGTCCGCGAGGTGATCGTCTCGGTCGACGCGCAGAACGTGCCGGAGATCGTGGTGATCAACAAGGCCGACGCGGCGGACCCGCTGGTCCTCCAGCGCCTGCTGCGCCGCGAGCCGCACGCCCTGGTGGTGTCGGCCCGCAGCGGCCAGGGCATCGAGGAACTGCTCGCCCTGATCGACCGGGAACTGCCCCGCCCCGCGGTGGAGGTCAAGGCCCTGGTCCCCTATACCCGCGGCGACCTGGTCTCCCGGGTGCACGCGGAGGGCGAGCTGATCTCCACCGAGCACACGGCGGACGGCACCCTGCTGCACGCCAAGGTGGCGGCCGTGCTGGCCGGCGAGCTGGAGCGGTACGCGGTCGTCGCGGCCTGACGGCACCGGTACCGGCACCCGCTACCCGCCGTAGCGGACGAAGCCGTAGCGAACGGGCGGGCGGCGCACCCTGCGAGGGGTGCGCCGCCCGCCCGTCGGCGTTCCGGCGGCTACCGGTTGCCCGACTCCTTGGCCAGGAAGGCGTCGAACATCTTCTTGGCGTCCGGCCCGAGGGTCGGGCCGGCCTGCCAGCGGTTGCCGTTGTCGCCGATCGAGACGTTGGAGAACAGCACCGGCTTGCCGTTCTGCCGGGTGATCCAGCCGCCGCCGGAGGAACCGCCGGTCATGCTGCAGCCGATGGCCAGCATCGGCGGGCGCGAGCGGTCGAAGACGAACGGGGTGAGCTTGGCGGTGGAGTCGCAGTGCTCCAACTCCTCGCCGTCGTACGGCTTCCCGGCCGGGTAGCCGTACGCCTTGGGCGCGGTGATGTCCTCCGGCTTGGCGTTGAACAGGATCGGCACCGAGCTGCCGACGGTCTCCTCCAGCGAGATGTTCGAGCCGTCCAGCGAGGCCACCCGGATCACCGCGAAGTCGAACTGGTTGGCCGCGGTGCCCACCAGGTTGCCCTCCTGGGTCCACTGCGGCATCACCAGCATGTCGGTGGCCAGCCAGCGGCCGAGCGGGGCGACCTCCTCCCAGGTGGCGTTCTGGCCCTTGCCGTTGCTGGTGACGCCGGTGCGGTTGTAGCTGGGCGCGAACATCAGCTTGGTGAAGTAGCCCTTGCCCTTGCCGCCGTGGGCGCAGTGCGCGGCCGTCCACACCAGGTTGCTCCGGCCGGGGTTGCCCGGGTCGGCGACCACGGTGCCCGAGCAGACCGCGGTGCCCTCGTCGCTCTCGAAGAAGATCTTGCCGATCACGGCGGTGTCCGCACCGTACGGGTGCGGCTGGGCCTTGGCCTGGACGACGGACGGGAAGACCACGTCCCGGATCGAGGGGGCCTTCTCGTCCGGGGCGATCGAGGTGGTCTTCTTCGGGTCGGCGGGCTTCTTCTTGTTCCAGAAGCTCTTGATCGCCTCGATGTCCTCCGGCTTGAAGCCGTTCTTGGACGCCCACTTCTTCCAGTCGTCGGCGTTCCAGTTCGGCGCCTGGGAGAGGAAGTTCTGCAGGTCGCCGATGTCCACGGAGTCCTTCGACCCGGACGCCGAGGACTTGACGGGCGGCGGCGACGGGACCGGCTTCTGGGAGCAGGCGGCGGTGGTGACGGCGAGCACCGTCACCAGGGCGGCCGCGGCCGCGCTCCGGACTCGGCGCGCTATGCGGTGCTGGTCGGTCATGGGTGTTCCCCCGTGGTCGGTGTCGGAATGGGTGCGGAGTCGGGGCCGGGGCCGGGCCGGACGGAGGCGGCCGGCGGCGGTCACTTCCGGGAGATGTAGTCGAGCGCCTGGCGGGCCACGTCCTCCAGGTAGGGCCCGTTCAGGGCGGTGTGCGCCGGGGTGCCGATCGAGGTGTTGCTGACCAGCCGCTGGCGGCCGTCCGGGCCGTCGGCGAACCAGCCGCCGCCCGACGCGCCGGCCGTCATGGTGCAGCCGATCACCAGCATCGGGGGCCGGGCCGGGTCGAAGCTACGCGAGCCCGGCCGGCCGGAGTCGCAGCGCTCCAACTCCTGCCCGTCGAACGGCGCGAGGGCCGGGTACCCCCAGGCCTGGATCGCCAACTGCTCGCGCGGGGCGTCGAACCACACCGGCACGGCAGTGCCGACGGCCTCCTCCAGCGAGCGGGTCTCGCCCTCCGGGCCGCGCACCTTGACCACCGCGAAGTCGTACTGGTTCGCGGCGCCCCCGCCCTTGGTGCCCTCGGTGGTCCACAGCGGCGAGGTGATCACCTTGTCGGCCCACCACTGCCCGAGCGGGGCGACCTCGGCGAGCGTCGCCTTCCGGTGGTCGCTGGCCGCGCCGGAGCTGTTGTAGGCCGGGACGAACACCAGGTTCCGGTACCAGTCGCCGCCCTTGCCCTCGTGCACGCAGTGCGCGGCCGTCCACACCAGGTTGCTCTTCCCCGGGTGCGCCGGGTCGGCGACCACGGTGGCCGAGCACTGGCCGGTGCCGCCGTTCGGCGCGGTCATGAAGACCTTCCCGGACGCCGGGTAGCTGGTGTACGGGCGCGGCACCGGCTGCGCGGCCACCGGCGGCGGCGCGGCGGGGGAGGGGGACGCGGTGGCCGGGCCGGACGCGGGCCCGCTCTCCGGCCCGCTCGCCGGCGCGCTCGCCGAGGTGCTCACCGGGAGCGACGGCGACGGCGCGGCGGACGGTCCGTCCGGGGCCGGGGCGGGCTGCTGCGGCGGGGCCTGGTCCATCTTCTCGGCGCTCCACAGGCCCGGCACCGCCGGGTTGCGGAAGCCGTGGTGCTGCGCCCAGCGGTCCCACTCGGCGTACCCCCACTGCTTCAACTCGGCGAAGCTGCGCGGCGCCCCGTCGTCCCCGCCGCCGCCGGTCGAGGTGCAGGCGCTCGTCCCGCCCGCCACCACGGCGGCCGCGGACAGCAGGGCCACCACCCCCCGTGCCCTCACCATCAACCCCCCAGAACGGACCGACTCCCCGGGACAGTCTTCCATCCGGGTCCGACGCGGCGGACGGGCGGTGCCCCTGCCGTTGACGTCCGGACACCGAACCGTGATGGTGACGGTCCGTCAGGATGCCGCCCGCTCACACCTGGGGGTGAGGGATCGCCCGAAACTCACCGGAACGAGTGAGCCGTCCTTGTGCCCGGCGGTGGTGGACAGGCAACCCTTACCCGTAGGCAGTCACGCGGCTACAAGGAGCGGATTTGGCCAGCACCCTCACCGGCGTCCCCCCGGCCGCCCGGCCGGCGGCCGGGCACCCCACCCCGGACCCGCTGCTCGACCCCGACCCGGCCGTGGCCGCCGAACACGCCGCCACCGAGAGCCTGTTGCGCTGCTGGGCCCGGGAGACCGCGGCCGAGCGCCCGGACGGCGACCTGCTGCGGATCCCGGTGCTCGGCGGCGCCGCGCAGCTGTCCGCGCCGGTGCGGCACTGGTCGGCCTGCGGCTGGCACCGGTTCGGCCCGGCCACCGTCTCCACCGGCACCGCCGAGCACCCGGTCGACGCGGTCACCGTCGCCGCCCTGGTGGCCGGCGCCACCGGCCGCCCCGAACCCGGCCAACTCGCCGACCTGACCGCCCGGGTGGCCGACTCCTCGGCCCGCACCGCGGAGATCCTCGCCCACCGCCGGGCCGCCCCCGCCGCCCCCGCCGACCCGTTCCTGCGCGCCGAGCAGGCCCTGCTGCTCGGCCACCCGCTGCACCCCACCCCGAAGAGCCGCGACGGCCTCGGCCCCGCCCAGTCCGCCGCGTACTCCCCGGAGCTGCACGGCAGCTTCCGGCTGCACTGGTGGGCCGTGCACCGCTCGCTGCTGGCCGGCGACTCCGCCGCCGGCACCCCCGTCGAGCAGCTCACCGCCGGGCTGTACGGCCGCCCGCTGCCCGCCGACACGGCCGTCCTGCCGCTGCACCCCTGGCAGGCCCGCGAACTGGTGCTCCGCCCGGCCGTCGCCGACCTGCTCGAACAGGGCCTGCTCACCGACCTCGGCCAGCACGGCGAGCCCTGGCACCCCACCAGCTCGGTGCGCACCGTCTGCCGCCCCGGCACCCCGTGGATGCTCAAGCTCTCGCTCGGCCTGCGGATCACCAACTCCCGCCGGGAGAACCTCCGCAAGGAACTGCACCGGGGCGCCGAGGTGCACCGCCTGCTGGAGTCCGGCCTGGCCGCCGAGTGGCGGGCCGCCCACCCCGGCTTCGACATCGTCCGCGACCCGGCCTGGATCGGCGTCGACCACCCCGCGCTCGGCGAACCCAACGGCCTGGACACCGTGCTGCGGCAGCTGCCGTTCGGGCCCGCCGACCGGGCGCTGTGCGTGGCCGGACTGGTCGCCGAACGGCCGCTGGACCGGCTCGGCTCGCAACTGGCGGACGTCCTCGACGAGTTGGCCGCCCGCACCGGCCGCCCGGTGCCGACCGTCGCCACCGAGTGGTTCCTGCGCTACCTGGACACCGTCGTCCTGCCGATCCTCTGGCTGGACGGGCGGGCCGGCATCGCGCTGGAGGCCCACCAGCAGAACAGCCTGGTCCTGCTGGACCCCCAGGGCTGGCCCGCCGGCGGCCGCTACCGCGACAACCAGGGCTACTACTTCCGCGCCTCGCACGCCGACCGGCTGCACGAGCGGCTGCCCGGACTCGGCGCGCACAGCGACACCTTCGTGCCCGACGCGGTCGCCGACGAGCGCTTCGCCTACTACCTCGGCATCAACCACGTGCTCGGCCTGATCGGCGCCTTCGGCTCCCAGGGCCTCGCCGACGAGCAGCTGCTGCTGGCCGCGCTGCGCCGCTTCCTGGCCGGCCCCGCCGCCACCGCCACCGGCTCCGCGCTGCCCGCCCACCTGCTGGACGCGCCCACCCTGCGCTGCAAGGCCAACCTGCTCACCCGGCTGCACGGCCTGGACGAACTGGTCGGCCCGGTCGAGACCCAGTCGGTGTACGTCGAGATCGACAACCCGGTGGCCCGGGCGTGATCCCGGAGACCGGGACGATACCCACCGCGGCCGGTGAACTCGTCCTGCCCACCGTGCGGTTGGACGCCGACCTGGAGCTGCTCACCGGCTGGATGAACGACCCGGACACCGACCGCTGGTGGGCCCTCGCCGGCCCGCCGCGGACCACCGCCGACCACCTCGCCGCCCAGCTCGACGGCGACGGCCGCAGCCGCCCCGTCCTGGCCCTGCTCGACGGCACGCCCACCGGCTACTTCGAGCTGTACCGGGCCGACCTCGACCCGCTGGCCGCGCACTACCCCGCCCGCCCGCACGACCTGGGCGTGCACCTGCTGCTGGCCCCCGCCGCCCGCGGCCGGGGCCTGGCCGCCCCGCTGCTCGACGCGATCGCCACCCGGCTGCTGCGGCGCGAACCCCGCTGCACCCGGGTGCTCGCCGAACCCGACGTCCGCAACACGCCCTCCGTCCGGGCGTTCGCGCGCGCCGGGTTCGACCGCGTCGCCGACCTCGACCTGCCCGACAAGCGCGCCGCCCTGATGATCCGCCGGCGCGCCGACACCCCCGCGGACACCTAGGACGACATGACCTCCCACGACGACACGGCGGGCCGGCCGCCCGAGCCGTACGACCTGATCGGCGTCGGCATCGGCCCGTTCAACCTCTCGCTGGCCGCGCTCGCCGACCGGGCCGAGACCGTCAGCGCGCTGTTCCTCGACGCCAGGCCCGAGTTCCGCTGGCACCCCGGCATGCTCGTCGACGGCGCCCGGATGCAGGTCCCGTTCCTGGCCGACCTGGTCACCCTGGTCGACCCGACCAACCCGTGGTCGTTCCTCAACTACCTGCGCGACCAGCAGCGGCTGTTCCCGTTCTACTTCGGCGAGCGCTTCCAACTGCCCCGCCGCGAGTACGACCACTACTGCCGGTGGGCCGCCGACCGGCTCCCGAACTGCCGCTTCGGCAGCCCCGTCACCGCCGTCCACTGGGACGCCGAGGAGCGGCTCTACCTGGTGCACGCCGCCGGCGCGGTGCACCGGGCCCGCCACCTCGTGCTCGGCACCGGCACCGAACCCGTCCGCCCCGCGGCCTTCGCCCCGCTGGACCGCCACCCCGCCGTGCTGCACTCCGCCGACTACCTGACCCGGCGCCGCGCCCTGGACGCCGCCCGGGACGTCACGGTGGTCGGATCCGGCCAGTCCGGCGCCGAGGTCTTCCTCGACCTGCTGCGCCACCGGGCCGGCGACGGCACCCGGCTGCGCTGGCTCACCCGCACCCGGGCGATCGCCCCGATGGAGTACTCCAAGCTCGGCCTGGAGCAGTTCACCCCCGACTACACCCGCTACTTCCACGGCCTGCCCGCCGAGGTCCGGGACGCCCTCGTCCCCGCCCAGTGGCAGCTGCACAAGGCCGCCAGCGCCGAGACCCTCGCCGAGATCCACGACCACCTGTACGAGCGCACCGTCGGCCGCCCGATCGACGCCGAACCCGTCGAGATCCTCCCCGGCACCGCCGTCACCGAGGCCGCCCAGGGCCCCGGCGGCGACCTCGAACTGCACTGCCGGCACGGCGACTCCGGCCGCCGCCACCTGGTCCGCACCGACGCCGTGGTGCTCGCCACCGGCTACCGCGCGGTGCGCCCCGCCGCCCTCGACCCGATCGCCGACCTGATCGACTGGGACGAGCAGGGCCGCTACCGGGTCGACCTCGACCACCGGGTCGCCACCCGGCCGGAACTCACCGGCGGTCTGTACGTCCAGAACGCCGAGCTGCACACTCACGGTGTCGGCACCCCGGACCTCGGGCTCGGCGCGCACCGCGCCGCCGTGATCCTCAACGCCGTCGCGGGCAAGACCCTCCACCCGCTGCCCCACCGCACCGCCTGGACGACGTTCCTCCCGCCCTCCGCCCCAGCATTCGCCCCGCCCGCCGCCCCCGGACCCGCACCCGCCCCGCAGCCGGCGGTGCTCCCACGACCCCAGGAAGGAACCGAGCGTGCCGCAGCCAGCCGCTGACCCCGTGCTCCACCTGCCACCCCAGCTCACCACCGGGCACTGGCAGGCCGCCGGACGGGACATGCTCGCCAAACTGCTCGGCGAATTCGCCTACGAGGAACTGCTCCACCCGCAGCCCGACGGCGACGGCCGCTACCTGCTGCGCCTCCCCGACGCCGACTACCGGTTCGCCGCCCGCCGCGGCGCGTACGGCAGCTGGCGGGTCGAGCCGGCCTCGATCGAGGGCGGCGACGACCCGCTGCGCTTCCTCCAGCAGGCCCGGCACGTCCTCGGGGCGAGCGGCGACACCACCGGCCACCTGGTCCGCGAACTCACCGCCACCCTGATCGCCGACGCCCACCTGCGGGCCACCGCGCTGACCGCCGCCGAACTCGCCGACCTCGACCACGTCGCCCTGGAGGGCCGGCAGACCGGCCACCCGTGGATCGTCGCCAACAAGGGCCGGCTCGGCTTCTCCGCCACCGACGCGGCCGGCTGGACCCCGGAGGCCCGGCTGCCCCGCCCGCTGCCCTGGCTCGCCGTGCACAAGAGCCTGGCCGAGTTCCGCGGTGACCCGACCGTCTACGACACCGAGCTCGACCCCGCCTTCCGCACCCAACTCGGCGAGCGAGCCGACGAGTTCTGGCTGCTCCCGGTGCACCCCTGGCAGTGGGACGAGACCGTGGTCGGCCTGTTCGCGCCGTGGATCGCCGACGGCCGGATCATCCCGCTGCCCAGCGACGGCGACCTGCGGCTGCCCCAGCAGTCCATCCGCTCCTTCTTCAACCTCAGCCGCCCCGACCGCTGCACCGTCAAACTGCCGCTCGCCATCCTCAACACCCTGGTCTGGCGCGGCCTGCCCACCGAACGCGCCCTCGCCGCGCCCGCCGTCACCGCCTGGATCCACCACCTGCGCGACACCGACCCGTACCTGCGCGACGAGTGCCGGGTGATCCTGCTCGGCGAGATCGCCTCGGTCACCGTCGAGCACCCGCTGTACCGGGACCTGCCCGACGCGCCCTACCAGTACAAGGAACTGCTCGGCGCGATCTGGCGCGAACCGCTCGGCCGGTACCTGGAACCCGGCGAGCGGGCCCGCACCCTGGCCGCGCTGCTGCAGACCGGCTCCGACGGGCGGGCGCTGACCGCCGAACTCGTCGCCCGCTCCGGCCTGGAGCCCCGGGAGTGGGTGCGCCGGCTGTTCGCCGCGATGCTGCCGCCGCTGCTGCACTTCCTGTACCGCTACGGCCTGGTGTTCTCCCCGCACGGCGAGAACGCCATCGTGGTCTTCGACCGCGACGACGTCCCGGTCCGGCTCGCCGTCAAGGACTTCGTCGACGACGTCAACCTCAGCGACCGGCCGCTGCCCGAACTCGCCGGCCTGCCCGCGGAGATCGCCGACGTGCTCAACCGGGAGGACCCGGACTACCTCTGCCAGTTCCTGCACTCCGGCCTGTTCATCGGCGTCCACCGCTACCTCGCCCCGCTGCTGGAGGACCAACTCGACCTGCCGGAAGCGGAGTTCTGGGAACTGCTGCGCGCCGAGATCCTCGACTGCCAGCGCCGATTCCCCGAACTCGCCGACCGGCACCGGCTGTTCGACCTGTTCAAGCCCCGGATCGACCGGCTCTGCCTGAACCGCAACCGCCTGCTGCTCGACGGCTACCGGGACCGCCCCGACCGCCCGCACGCCGCCGTGCACGGCCAGGTCGACAACCCGCTGCACAGCACCGCCCACCTCCCCGCCCAGCGGGTCCGGGTTGTCAGTCCGGCCCCGTAGGCTGGGGGGCGTCATGACGAACGACACCATCGAACCCCTGCCCGGCGGCCCGGAGACGGCCGAGCCCCCCGCGCCGGTCCCCGCCTCCCGCCTCCCCGAGCTGCTGCACGCCGCCGTCGCCGCCGTCGGCGGCACGGAGCGGCCCGGGCAGGTCCGGATGGCCGAAGCCGTCTCCGCCGCCGTCGACGAGGGCGAGCACCTGCTCGTCCAGGCCGGCACCGGCACCGGAAAGTCCCTCGCCTACCTGGTGCCCGCCCTCGCCCACGGCGACCGGGTGGTCGTCGCCACCGCGACGCTCGCCCTGCAGCGCCAGCTGGTCGAACGGGACCTGCCGCGCACCGTCGAGGCCCTGCACCCGGTGCTGCGCCGCCGCCCGCTGTTCGCCATGCTCAAGGGCCGCTCCAACTACCTGTGCCTGCACCGCGCCAACGAGGGCACCCCGAGCGACGAGGGCGAGGGCCTGTTCGACCCGGTCGACGCGCTCGGCGGCCCCACCGGCAAGCTCGGCCAGGACGTGCTCCGGCTGCGCGAGTGGGCCGAGGAGACCGAGACGGGCGACCGCGACGACCTCACCCCCGGCGTCTCCGACAAGGCCTGGGCCCAGCTCGCCGTCACCTCCAAGGAGTGCCTGGGCGCCTCCCGCTGCGCCTACGGCGAGGAGTGCTTCGCCGAGCAGGCCCGCGAGCGCGCCAAGCTGGCCGACGTGGTGGTCACCAACCACGCCATGCTGGCGATCGACGCGATCGAGGGCGCCCCCGTGCTGCCCGAGCACGGCCTGCTGATCATCGACGAGGCGCACGAGCTGGTGAACCGGGTCACCGGCGCGGCCACCGCCGAGCTCACCGTCGGCGCGGTCAACCGGGCGGTCAAGCGCGCCGCCAAGCTCGCCAACGAGAAGGCGGTGGACGCCCTCCAGGCCGCCGCCGAGAACTTCCACGGCCTGATGGAGACCGCCCAGCCCGGCCAGGTCGACGAGCTCCCCGAGTACCTCGGCTACGCGGTGGCCGGCATCCGGGACGCCTGCCGCCAGGTGATCACCTCGCTCGGCGAGACCCGCGACAAGGGCCTCACCGACGAGGACGCCGTCCGCAAGCAGGCGATGGCCTCCGCCGAGACGCTGCACGAGACCGCGGACCGGCTGCTCACCGGCTCCGAGTACGACGTGATCTGGATCGAGCGCTCCGACCGCTACGGCCTGGGCACCGCCTCGCTGCGGGTCGCCCCGCTGTCGGTCTCCGGCCTGCTCCGGGAGAACCTCTACAAGGACCGCTCGGTCGTCCTCACCTCGGCCACCCTCAAGCTCGGCGGGGACTTCAACGGCGTCGCCGCCTCGCTCGGCCTGCCCGGCGAGACCAGGCTCCCCGACCACCGCACCCCCGACGGGCCCGCCGCCGAGACGGGCGAGGACGCCCCGCCGTACTGGCGCGGCCTGGACGTCGGCTCCCCGTTCACCTACCCCAAGCAGGGCATCCTCTACGTCGCCAAGCACCTCCCGCCGCCCGGCCGGGAGCCCGACCGGCCCGAGATGCTGGACGAGCTCACCGAGCTGATCGGCGCGGCCGGCGGCCGCACGCTCGGCCTGTTCTCCTCGATGCGGGCCGCCCAGACCGCCGCCGAGCAGCTCCGCGAACGCCTCGACGTGCCGATCCTGCTCCAGGGCGAGGACACCCTCGGTGAGCTCATCAAGGCGTTCGCCGCCGACGCCGAGACCTGCCTGTTCGGCACCCTGTCGCTCTGGCAGGGCGTCGACGTGCCCGGTTCCGCCTGCCAGCTCGTCGTGATGGACCGCATCCCCTTCCCGCGGCCCGACGACCCGCTGATGAGCGCCCGGCAGAAGGACGTCGAGGCGCACGGCGGCAACGGCTTCATGGCCGTCGCGGCGACGCACGCCGCGCTGCTGATGGCGCAGGGCGCGGGCCGGCTGGTCCGGGCCGCCGACGACAAGGGCATCGTCGCGGTCCTCGACCCGCGGCTGGCCACCGCCCGCTACGGCGGCTTCTTCCGCTCCTCCATGCCGGACTTCTGGTACACCACCGACCGCAACCAGGTCCGCCGCTCGCTGGCCGCGATCGACGCCGCGGCCCCGCCGGTCAAGCAGCGCTGAGCGCACGCGAAGGGGCCGGTCCCGCAGAGCGGGACCGGCCCCTTCGCGTTGCTGCCGCGTTCAGAGGCGGCGCAGCACCGCCACCACCTTGCCGAGGATCGTCGCGTTGTCGCCCGGGATCGGCTCGTACGCCGCGTTGTGCGGCATCAGCCAGATCTTGCCGTCCTCGCGCTTGAGCCGCTTCACCGTCGCCTCGCCGTCGATCATCGCCGCGACGATGTCCCCGTTCTCGGCCACCGGCTGCTTGCGGACCGTCACCCAGTCGCCGTCGCAGATCGCCGCGTCGACCATCGAGTCGCCCTTCACCGTCAGCGCGAACAGCTCGCCCTCGCCGACCAGTTGGCGGGGCAGCGGGAACACGTCCTCGACGGTCTGCTCGGCCAGGATCGGGCCGCCGGCCGCGATCCGGCCGACCAGCGGCACGTAGGAGGTGGACGGCCGGCCGGAGGTCTCCGCCGCGGCCGGGCGGGCCACCTCGACGCCGCGGACCTCGTAGGCGCGCGGACGGTGCGGGTCGCGCCGCAGGAAGCCCTTGCGCTCCAGCGCCATCAGCTGGTGCGCGACCGAGGAGGTGGAGGACAGGCCGACGGCCTGGCCGATCTCGCGCATGGACGGCGGGTAGCCGCGGCGCTGGACGGAGTCCCTGATCACTTCGATGACCCGGCGCTGACGCTCGGTCAGGCCGGCCTCGTCGGTGCGGATGCCGGGCGGGCGGCCGGGGAGGGAGCGGACGACGGGAACGGGCGCACCGAGCGGGGACTCCTCGATCGGCTGACTACGGCTCATGGCCTGGTCCATGCTCTCCTGGTCAGCGGTGCGCGCGGAACGCTCCTGCACCGGGATGGCGGTCTTGGCTTCGGCGGTGTGCATGACGCCGGTGGCGCTGGGGGTGGACATCGCGGCGGACCCTCTCGTCGGGCTGGTGCTCCATCTGCCCAGCTCAACTGGCCCCTCTATCGAAAGGTTGCGCCAAACACACGTTCGAGTGAACTTATTCGAGGTTGGCTGACTTGATCAAGCCTCCGGGTGTAAGTCGATTGCATGTTCGACTCGAACAGTCTATGGCGCGGCCCCGCGGCCTGTCTCCGGAACCGGCGGGTTCACTCGGCGTGGCGGCGTGCCAGCCACTAGATCTAGTGGCTAGTCTCCTCGATCGGGCACAGGTGTTGTGTTCGGGTAGAGTGTTGCGAGTTGTTCGCCGTCGGGTTGCAGGGAGGGAGTTCCAGGTGCACTGCCCCTTCTGCCGGCATCAGGACAGCAGAGTCGTGGACAGTCGGGCCAGCGACGACGGGTGCTCGATCCGCCGCCGCCGGCAGTGCCCCGACTGCGGCCGGCGGTTCACCACCGTCGAGACCGCCACCCTGATGGTGATCAAGCGCAGCGGCGTCACCGAGCCCTTCTCCCGCGAGAAGGTCATCTCCGGCGTCCGCAAGGCCTGCCAGGGCCGCCCGGTCACCGAGGACGCGCTGGCCCAGCTCGGCCAGCGGGTCGAGGAGTGCGTCCGGGCCAGCGGCAGCGCCGAACTCTCGACGCACGACGTCGGATTGGCCATACTCGGGCCCCTGAAGGAACTGGACGTGGTGGCGTACCTGCGGTTCGCCTCCGTCTACCGCGCGTTCGACAACCTCGAGGACTTCGAGGCCGCGATCGCGGAGCTGCGTTCCGGCCGGCCCGCGGTCCCCGAGCCGGTGCCCGTGCCCTAACGGCCCGCACCGGTCACCCCCCGTTTTTCCCGTTTCCGCATTTCCACGTTTTCGCGTTTTCCAGCAGTCAGCAGCAGCCAGCAGTAGTCACCGGCCGTGCCGGTAGTGCCGTGCGCCGTGGCGGGGTTCCCCCCTGCCCGCGTGCGGACGGAACGAACCAGTCGTGCCCGGACTTTTTCGGGCACTTCGGGCGTTTGCCCAGGAGGAGGAGCAGGAGCAGTGACAGACACCACGAGCGGGTCCGCACGAGGGTCGAAGTCGGACAAGGCCGCGAAGGGAGCCAAGGCCCCCAAGGCCGGGCTGCGGCTGGAGCGCATCTACACCACCCCCGGGGTCCACCCGTACGACGCCGTCACCTGGCAGCGCCGTGACGTCGTGATGACCAACTGGCGCGACGGCTCGATCAACTTCGAGCAGCGCGGCGTCGAGTTCCCCGACTTCTGGTCGGTCAACGCGGTCAACATCGTCACCAGCAAGTACTTCCGCGGCGCGGTCGGCACCCCGCAGCGCGAGTGGAGCCTGAAGCAGATCATCGACCGGGTGGTGCTGACCTACCGCGCCGCCGGCGAGAAGCACGGCTACTTCGCGTCCCCGGACGACGCCGAGGTGTTCGAGCACGAGCTGACCCACGCCCTCCTCCACCAGGTGTTCAGCTTCAACTCGCCGGTCTGGTTCAACGTCGGCACCCAGCAGCCCCAGCAGGTCTCGGCCTGCTTCATCCTGTCCGTCGACGACTCCATGGAGTCGATCCTCGACTGGTACAAGGAAGAGGGCATGATCTTCAAGGGCGGCTCCGGCGCCGGCCTGAACCTCTCCCGGATCCGCTCCTCCAAGGAACTGCTCTCCTCCGGCGGCAACGCCTCCGGCCCGGTCTCCTTCATGCGCGGCGCCGACGCCTCGGCCGGCACCATCAAGTCCGGCGGCGCGACCCGCCGGGCCGCCAAGATGGTCGTGCTGGACGTCGACCACCCGGACGTCGAGGCCTTCATCGAGACCAAGGTGAAGGAGGAGGAGAAGATCCGCGCGCTGCGCGACGCCGGGTTCGACATGGACCTGGGCGGCGACGACATCACCTCCGTCCAGTACCAGAACGCCAACAACTCGGTCCGCGTGAACGACGAGTTCATGACCGCGGTGGAGAACGGCACCTCCTTCGGCCTGCGCGGCCGCAAGACCGGCGAGGTCATCGAGACCGTCGACGCCAAGGGCCTGTTCCGCAAGATGGCCGAGGCCGCGTGGGCCTGCGCCGACCCGGGCATCCAGTACGACTCGGTGATCAACCACTGGCACACCTGCCCCGAGTCCGGCCGGATCAACGCCTCCAACCCGTGCTCCGAGTACATGCACCTGGACAACTCCAGCTGCAACCTCGCCTCGCTGAACCTGATGAAGTTCCTCCGCGACGACGACTCCTTCGACGCGCGGACCTTCGCCAAGGTGGTCGAGCTGGTCATCACCGCGATGGACATCTCGATCTGCTTCGCCGACTTCCCGACCGAGAAGATCGGCGAGACCACCCGCGCCTACCGCCAGCTCGGCATCGGCTACGCCAACCTCGGCGCCCTGCTGATGGCCACCGGCCACGCCTACGACTCCGCCGGCGGCCGCGCCCTGGCCGGCGCGATCACCTCGCTGATGACCGGCACCGCCTACCGCCGCTCCGCCGAACTCGCCGGCGTGGTCGGCCCGTACGACGGCTACGCCCGCAACGCCGCCCCGCACCGCCGGGTCATGCAGCAGCACGCCGACGCCTCGGCCGCCGTCGCCCCGCTGGACGACCTGGACACCCCGGTCTGGGCGGTCGCCAACGACACCTGGGCGGACGTGGTCCGGCTCGGCGGGCAGAACGGTTTCCGCAACGCGCAGGCCTCGGTGCTGGCCCCGACCGGCACCATCGGCCTGATGATGGACTGCGACACCACCGGCGTCGAACCCGACCTGGCCCTGGTCAAGTTCAAGAAGCTGGTCGGCGGCGGCTCGATGCAGATCGTCAACGGCACCGTCCCGCGCGCCCTGGGGCGCCTGGGCTACCAGGACGAGCAGGTCGAGGCGATCGTCGCGCACATCGCCGAGCACGGGAACGTCATCGACGCGCCCGGCCTGAAGACCGCCCACTACGAGGTGTTCGACTGCGCGATGGGCGAGCGGTCGATCTCCCCGATGGGCCACGTCCGGATGATGGCCGCGATCCAGCCGTGGATCTCCGGCGCCATCTCCAAGACCGTCAACATGCCGGAGAACGCCACCGTCGAGGACGTCGAGGAGATCTACTTCGAGGCGTGGAAGCTCGGCGTCAAGGCGCTGGCGATCTACCGCGACAACTGCAAGGTCGGCCAGCCGCTCTCGGCCAAGACCAAGACCCCGGCGGCCGCTTCGGCCCCCGCCCCGGCCCCCGCGGTGGAGAAGGTCGTCGAGTACCGGCCGACCCGCAAGCGCCTGCCCAAGGGCCGCCCCGGCATCACCACCTCCTTCACGGTCGGCGGCGCCGAGGGCTACATGACCGCCAACTCCTACCCGGACGACGGCCTCGGCGAGGTCTTCCTCAAGATGTCCAAGCAGGGCTCGACCCTCGCGGGCATGATGGACGCCTTCTCCATCGCCGTCTCGGTCGGCCTGCAGTACGGCGTCCCGCTGGAGACGTACGTCGCCAAGTTCACCAACATGCGCTTCGAGCCGGCCGGCCTGACCGACGACCCCGACGTGCGGATGGCGCAGTCCATCGTGGACTACATCTTCCGCCGCCTGGCCCTCGACTTCCTGCCCTTCGAGACCCGCTCCGCGCTGGGCATCCACTCCGTCGAGGAGCGCACCCGGCACCTGGAGACCGGCTCCTACGAGCCGACCGAGGACGACCTCGACATCGAGTCGCTGGCCCAGTCCGCCCCGCTCGCCCCGGAGAAGCCGCACGTCGCCCTCCCGGTCGTCGAGCAGCCCAAGGCCGCCCCGGCCGCCCACAACTCGACCGAACTCGCCGAGATCCGCCTCGGCCTGAACGCCGACGCCCCGCTCTGCTTCTCCTGCGGCACCAAGATGCGCCGCGCCGGCAGCTGCTACCTCTGCGAGGGCTGCGGCTCCACCAGCGGCTGCAGCTGACCCCGGTCGGAATCGCATCCGCTGCAACATTTGCGACAGGCAGATGAAGTAAGTCATGCCTGATCAGAGGGGCGTCAGTCTTGCGCTGGCGCCCCTCCCCGCAGCGGCCGGCCCGGGGATGCACCGGTTGTCTGAGCGCACGCAACGACGTTGCATCTGGCGCAACACCCAGAGGTCCCCTGTGCATGTGCAGAGGGCAACCATGAACTTCGTAGTTCACGACCTGGGACGGCAACCCAAGGGCGCCGTCGCAGTGATCAACCTGTCCGGTAGCGCGGCGAATGTCCGTCTCATGGACCCGAGTAACTACCGCTCCTACAAAAGCGGTGGTCGCCACAAGTACTTCGGAGGCTTGGCGACTCGGTCTCCGGTGCGGCTGGCTATCCCGAGTGACGGACAGTGGTACGTAACCGTCGACATGGCCGGTCTCAGAGGAAATGTTCGTTCCTCGGTCCGTATGGAACGGCCACCGCTCCCTGCGCTCCCGCCGATTCAGCAGGGGCCGCTCGCGCAGATTCAGACATGAACCACTGCCCACAGAAGTCATGGACGAGTCGGTGCGGGAGGTGTTCATCTCTCATGCGAGCGAGGACAAGGCGGATGTGGCGACCCCGCCGGCTCGATGCTTGCAGGACGCCGGCGTGTCGGTGTGGCTGGATGTTCTGGAGTTGAAGATCGGGGACAGCCTCCGACGCAGGACCGATCAAGGGCTTGCCCGCAGTGCGTTCGGTGTCGTGATTTTCTCGCGTGCGTTCTTCGAGAAGGGTTGGACGCGGTACGAGCTCGACGGGATCGTGACCGGCGGAGCAATGACCGGAGTGTTGCGTACCTGCGGGACGTCGCCGTCCGGGTTGGTCGGGATGGTGCCGGGACCGGTCGAAGGGCTGAGGAGAGGGCTGAAAACCCGTACCCCGCCCGGTGCCCGGGCCGCACAATGCCCGGATGGACAAGAGCACGGACAGCCGGCTGGAACTGCGGGTCGAGGCGCTGCGCGACCCGGGGCGGGACCAGCTCCGGCCGGTCGTCGACGGGCGGGACGTGCTGGCCACCGGCTTCCCCCGGCTCCCGGCGCACAGCGCCAGGGTGCTGCTCGGGCCGTACAGCCCGCTGCTGCCCGGCCCCGTCCCCCGGGAGGTCCAGCTGGCCCGGGCCGGGTGCAGCGAAGAGTGCTGCGGCGCGCTGTACGTGACGGTGCGCCAGGAGGGCGGCGCCGTGGTCTGGGACGGCTGGCGCAACCCCGACCTCCCGGGTCTGGACCTGCCCGCGTACCGGTTCGACGCCGGGCGGTACCTCGCGGAGGTCGAGCGCGCGGGCCGCGGAGTCGAGAGCTGGCCCGCGCGCTCCGTCGGACGCCTGCTGGAGGACGCGCTAGTCCGGCGCCCGGAGCTGCTGGCCGCCTGGCAGTGCGAGCTGGACGCCGTGTGGACCGGCCCGGGGCACCCCGACCGGGTGGACCTCGTGTTCTGGTACCCGGCCCGGCCCGGGGACCGCGGCGACGAGCCCTGGCTGCAGTTCCTCGCCGAACTCCCCCTCCCGGCCGGTGAGCCGGATGCCCTGGCCGCAGCCCTGGTCGAGCGCGTCGCCACTACCGACCCGCGCACCTGGGCACGGGTCTGCGGCAGCTCCGCCCCGTACGCGGAGGCGCTCGGCCGCACGTGGCCGGAGGAGCTGTGACGCGGGCCGGTACCCTCCGGGCATGCTGCTGACCGAAGTGCTGCTGTCCTCCGGCCGTTCGATCCGCCTCGACGAGGTGCGGATGTCCGCCACGTACGGGGGCATGCTGGAGGGCTACCCGTGCCGCCGGGTCAACGACCGGAGCGTCAAGCACCTGCGGGACGCCGCCGCGCGGCAGTACCCGTCGCTGCCGGTGCACCTGGTGGAGCCGGTGCGGGAGCACCCGGAGGACGGGATCCGGGGAGGGCTGGGGCCGGAGGAGTGGCTGCCCGCGGTGCGGTGCGTCGGCCTGTTCAGCAGCCACCCGGTCGTCGGCCGGGCGGACGCCGACTTCTCGCAGCTGGTGGTGGCCTGGTACCAGCCGGGCCCGGAGCTGTCCGGGCTGGTGGAGAGCGTGCCGGGGCTGGCCGGGCTGCCCTGGGAGGAGCTGGCCGCGGACCGCGAGTACTGAGCCGCCCTTCCCCCGGCCGCGCGGGCCGGGCTGCCGGTGGCGCCGGTGGCGGGCAGGCTGGGGGAGTGGCGGAGCAGAGGGGTGACGCGATGCGGCCGATACTCGTGACGGGCGGGACGGGGACCCTGGGGCGCGTGGTGGTGCGCCGGCTGCTGGCGCGGGGCTGTCCGGTGCGGGTGCTGAGCCGGCAGGCGCACACGCCGGGGGAGCACGGCTGGGCGGTGGGCGACCTGGTGACCGGCCGCGGCCTGGAGGCGGCGCTGTCCGGTGCGGGGACGGTGGTGCACTGCGCGACCACCAACGGGAAGCGGGACGTCGCGGCCACCCGGCGGCTGGTGGAGGCGGCGGGCGGCGCCGGGGTCTCGCACCTGCTGTACGTGTCGATCGTCGGGGTGGACCGGGTGCCGCTCGGCTACTACCGGACGAAGGCGGAGTGCGAGCGGCTGGTGGCGGAGTCCGGCCTGGGGTGGACGGTGCTGCGGGCCACCCAGTTCCACGACCTGCTGCTGCGGGTGCTGGAGGGCCTGTCGAAGGCCCCGGTGCTGGTGGTGCCGCGCGGGGTGGCGTTCCAGCCGGTGGACGTGCGGGACGTCGCGGAGCGGTTGGCGCAGCTGGCCGAGGGGGCTCCGGCGGGGCGGGCGGCCGACTTCGGCGGGCCGGAGGTGCGGGCGGTGGAGGCGCTGGCGGCGGAGTTCCTGCGGGCCCGGGGCCGGCGGCGGCCGGTGTTGCGGGCGCCGGTGCCGGGCCGGGCGGTGAGGGCGCTGCGGGCGGGCGGGAACCTGGCGCCGGGGCGTGCGGCGGGCCGGATCACCTTCGCTGAGTTCCTGGCGGAGCGCCGTCCGTCCTGACCCTCCCCGGGTGTCAACCATGGTTGACGCGAGCCGGCGTGTCAACCTATGTTGACACCATGAGCGAGACGACACGGCTCGCGGCCGACGCGAGCAGCGGCGACCCGGCCACCGGCCTGCGCGCCGTCCGGGCCCTGCGCGACCTGGCCGACCGGCTGGAGGACCTGCAGGTCGGCAACGCCCGGAACAAGGGCTGGTCCTGGCACGAGATCGCGGTCTGCCTGGGGGTCACCCGGCAGGCCGTGCACAAGAAGCACGCCCGACGGGCGGCCGGACGGGGAGGGGACTGACATGTTCGAACGGTTCGCGGAGGAGGCCCGCCGGGCGGTCGCGCTGGCCGGCACCGAGGCGCGGCGGATGCGCCACGACCACCTGGGCACCGAGCACCTGCTGCTCGGCCTGCTCGCCCAGCCGCAGGACCCGGCCGCCCGGGTGCTCGGCGGCTTCGGCCTCGACCTGGCCGGCGGGCGGCGCGCGGTGCTCCGCGCGCTGGGCGGCCCCGAGCCGGAGCGCGACGCCGCCGCGCTGGCCGCGATCGGCATCGACCTCGACGCGGTCCGCGCGGCCGTCGAGCACACCTTCGGCGCGGGCGCGCTGGACGCCCCGCTCCCGGCCCGCCGCCCCCGGTGGGGCGGGCCCCGGTTCACCGACCGCGGCCGGCGGGCGATGGTGCTGACGCTGCGCGCGGCCACCGGGCGGCGGGCCCGCCGGATCGAGACCGGCCACCTGCTGCTCGGCCTGCTCCGGGAGGGCGGCGGGGTGGCCGTCCGGGTGCTGCGCGACCAGGGCGTCGACCTGGCCGAACTGGAGCGGCGGACCGAGGCGTCGCTGGTGGGCGGGCTGCGGGAGGCCTCATAACACGGGGTGGTCACAACTGGGGCGCTGGCCGATGAAGGTCGAACGCGCTCCTTGGCTCGGGGGTACCGGTGGGTTAACGTCTTTGAGCCAGCGATCGCTGGGTACAGATCCACATCTCCGGTACAGCGCAGTGTTGTTCTGTCTTACGGCTGGCATGTCCATGCCCTGGCAAGGAGGACCGCATTGACCACCCCCGTGACCACTGGACGCCGTCGGCTGCTCGCCGTACCGGCCGTTCTGGCACTGGCCCTGACAGCCGCCTGCTCGAACAGCTCCTCCGGCGGCGGTGGCGGGGGCGGTTCCGCCGCCGCGCTGACCGGTGACTGCGCCAAGTACCAGGCGTACGCGGGCCACTCCGGCACCAAGGTGTCGATGTACGCCTCGATCCTCTCGCCGGAGTCGGACTCGCTCGAGAAGTCCTGGGCCGAGTTCAGCAACTGCACCGGCATCAAGATCGTCTACGAGGGCTCCAACGACTTCGAGTCCCAGCTCCCGGTCCGGGTGGCCGGCGGCAACGCCCCCGACCTGGCGATCATCCCGCAGCCGGGCCTGCTCGCCCAGATGGTGAAGTCCGGCAAGGTGGTCAAGCCGCCGCAGCAGACCGTCGACAACGAGAACAAGTGGTCGCCGGTCTGGAAGGAGTACGGGTCGGTCAACGGCACCTTCTACGCGGCGCCGATGAGCGCCAACATGAAGTCGCTGGTCTGGTACTCGCCCAAGGCGTTCAAGGCCGCCGGGTACGAAGTCCCGAAGACCTGGCAGGACCTGATCGCGCTCAGCGACAAGATCGCCCGGGCCGGCGGCGAGACGAAGCCCTGGTGCGGCGGCATCGGCTCCGGCACCGCCACCGGCTGGCCGGCCACCGACTGGCTGGAGGAGGTCGTCCTCGGCTCCTACGGCGGCGACGTCTACGACCAGTGGATCAGCCACAAGGTGAAGTTCTCCGACGAGAAGATCACCACCGCGATGAAGACCGTCGCCGACTGGATGCAGAACCCGGCCTGGGTGAACGCCGGCTTCGGCGACGTCAAGACGATCGCCACCACCACCTTCCAGGACGCCGGCACCCCGATCCTCAGCAACAAGTGCGCGATGCTCCAGCAGGCGTCCTTCTACCGCGCCCAGTGGCCCAAGGGCACCAGCATCGGGCCGGACGGCGACGTCTTCGCCTTCCACCTGCCCGCGGTGAACCCGCAGGTCACCAACCCGGTCGAGGGCGGCGGCGAGTTCCTGGCCGCGTTCTCCGACCGGCCCGAGGTGCAGGCCGTGCAGAACTACCTGTCCACCTCCGAGTGGGCCGGCAGCCGGGTCAAGGTCTCCCCGGGCTGGGTCTCCGCCAACCAGGGCGTGGACAAGAGCCTGTACACCGACCCGATCGACAAGCTCTCCGCCGAGTCGCTGACCGACCCCTCGGCCACCTTCCGGTTCGACGCCTCCGACCTGATGCCCGCCGCCGTCGGCTCGGGCGCCGAGTGGAAGGCGCTGACCGCCTGGTTCGCCGAGGGCCAGTCGATCCAGAAGACGGCCGCCGACATCGACGCCGCCTGGCCGCAGTAACCGGACGCCAACGGGCAGCGCGGGCCCACCCGCGCTGCCCTTCCCGTGCCCCGAGGAAGGATCCTCCGCATGCCCACCGATCCCCGGCTCGCCGGGCCGGCGCTCCACCTCGCCGACTCGCTGTGGCAGGACGCGGCGATCAAGTTCGGCAACACCGCGGGCGCCGTCCTGGGCTTCCTCGGCGTGCTGCTCGCCGTGTTCTTCGCGGCCGGCCGCGCCACCGGACGCTTCTCCCGACCGCTGGCCGTCGCCCTGATGCTCGGCCCGGCGGCCCTGCTGCTGATCATCGGCCTGGTGGTGCCGCTGCTGCGCACCGTCTACCTGAGCTTCTACGACGCCGACTCCGCCAAGTTCGTCGGCGGGAAGAACTACGGCTGGGCGGCGACCAGTTCGCAGATCCACGACGTGCTGCTGAACACCCTGCTCTGGCTGGTGGTCGCCCCGATCGCGGCCACCGGGCTCGGCCTGCTGCTGGCCCTGCTGGTCGACCGGATGCGCGGCCAGGCGGTCTACAAGTCGCTGATCTTCATGCCGATGGCGGTCTCGCTGGTGGCCGCCTCGCTGATCTTCAAGCTGCTGTACGAGTCGCGCGGCACCGGGCAGAACCAGGTCGGCCTGCTCAGTCAACTCGCCGTCGCGGTCGGCTGGGACGATCCGCCGAACTGGATCCTGAGCCAGCCGCTGAACAACTTCCTGCTGATGTCGGCCATGGTCTGGGTGCAGACCGGCTTCGCCATGGTGGTGCTGTCCGCCGCGATCAAGGCCATCCCGGACGAGATCACCGAGGCCGCCCGGCTCGACGGCGCCACCGGCGTGCGACTGTTCCTGCACGTCACGGTGCCGATGATCCGCACCACCCTGGTGGTGGTGCTCACCACCATCATGATCATCACGCTGAAGGCGTTCGACATCGTCCGCACCATGACCGGCGGCAACTTCGGCACCCAGGTGCTGGCCAACGAGATGTACTCGCAGAGCTTCGAGCAGTACAACTACGGCCGCGGCAGCGCCCTCGCGGTGATCCTCTTCCTCGCGGTGGCCCCCCTGGTGGTCTACAACATCGCCCTGCTGCGCAAGGAGCGTGCGACCCGATGAGCGCCGAGCCCACCCTCGACAAGGACGCCGGCCCCCGGCCCGGCAAGGCGGCCCGCCCGGACCTGCCGCCGGCCAAGGCGGTCCGCCGGGCGTTCAGCTCCCCGCTGGCCAGCGCCCTGGTGGTCGCCGTCACGGTGCTGTGGACGATCCCGACCGTCGGCCTGCTGGTCACCTCGCTGCGGCCCAAGCAGGACGTGGTCTCCTCCGGCTGGTGGGAGGCGTTCGTCCACCCCGACCTGGGGCTGGAGAACTACCGCTCGGTGCTGTTCGAGAACTCGTTCGGCACCTCCGGCGGCCTGATGCCGTACCTGGTCAACTCGGTGGCGATCGCCATCCCAGCGACGATCTTCCCGCTGGTGCTGGCCGCGATGGCGGCGTACGTGCTGGCCTGGGTGCGGTTCAAGGGCAGCGACACGCTCTTCTTCGTGGTCTTCGCGCTCCAGGTGGTGCCGCTGCAGATGTCGCTGATCCCGCTGCTGCGGCTGTTCTCCGGCGGCGCGCACCTCGGGTCGGTGACGGTGATCCCGGCGCTCGGCCTGAAGGACAGCTACCTGCCGGTCTGGCTGACGCACACCATGTTCGCGCTGCCGCTGGCGATCTTCCTGCTGCACAACTTCATCGCCCAGCTGCCGCGCGACCTGATGGAGGCGGCGGTGGTGGACGGGGCCTCGCACTTCAAGATCTTCCGGTCGATCGTGCTGCCGCTGAGCGCCCCGGCGCTGGCCTCGTTCGCCATCTTCCAGTTCCTGTGGGTGTGGAACGACCTGCTGGTGGCGCTCACCTTCGCCGGCGGCAACCCGACCGTGGCGCCGATCACCTCCCGGCTGGCCCAGCTGTCCGGGTCGGACAGCAGCCACTGGGAGCTGCTCAGCGCGGGCGCCTTCCTGTCGATGATCGTCCCGCTGGCGGTGTTCTTCGCCCTCCAGCGGTACTTCGTCCGCGGCCTGCTGGCGGGGTCGGTCAAGGGCTGAGCCGCCGATTGCGGACAAGTGTTGAACGCATGTGGAGGGCCCCCGGCACGCCGGGGGCCCTCCGGCGTTCCTCTCGGCGGCCCCGCTGCCGCCCCGCGCCCCTCCCGTCCCCCGCGCCCCTCCCGCCACCGCCGTTGAACGTGTGCAGACAGACCGATCGGATGCGGAGCGTCCCGCTCCTAGTTGGCCGGAACTCGTGGCTGTGATGTGAGGGTTCTGCGGACGAGGCGGATGCGGAGCCGGTAGGACGGAGGACGGCACTTCTGCCGTTCATCCGGTCATCCGACCTTGGGGGGTTGGCGTGAGGATCAGAAAACGAATCGCCGGGCTGATCGTGGGCCTGCTCGCGGCGAGCGGACTGATGGTGGCGCCCGCGGCACACGCGGACACCACCGCCGTCCTCGGCAACAACACCGTCGGCACCGCCACCGACTCCGGAGACTCCAACTACATCAACACCTCGCGCTTCGTGACCGGTGCCAGTGGCGGCACCGTCAACAGCGTCAGCGTGTACGTCGGCGCCGTCGGCGCCACGCCCAACGACCAGTACCAGGTCGCGGTCTACGGCGACGTGGCCGGCAAGCCCGGCCCGCTGCTCGGCTCCTCCGCCTCCGGCACGCTCACCGCGCACGCCTGGAACACCCTGCCGGTCACCGCGACGCTCGCCCCGAACACGCCGTACTGGCTGGCGTACAACTCCAACGGCGTCTCCGCCGCGGTCAACAACCTGAACTACTCCACCGGCGGCCAGAGCGGCTACTCCACCGGCGGCGCCGCCTTCGGCACCTGGCCCAGCAGCTTCGGCGCCGTCTCCACCGGCTCGCTCAACTACTCCATCTACGCCACCTACACGCCCTCCGGCGGCGGCACCGGCACCCCCGGCAGCGGCCCCGGCAACGAGGGCCCGATCCTGCTGGTCACCAACTCGGCGAACCCGTACACCACGTACTACGGCGAGATCCTCAAGGCCGAGGGCCTGAACTACTACAAGACCGCCGACCTGAGCACCGTCACCGCCGCCACCCTCAACTCGTACGACGTGGTGCTGCTGGCGGAGAACCAGCTGACGGCCGCCCAGAGCACCATGTTCAGCACCTGGGTGAACGGCGGCGGACGGCTGGTGGCGATGCGGCCCGACAAGCAGCTCGCCGGGCTGCTCGGCCTCACCGCGAGCACCGACACGCTCGCCGACAGCTACCTGAAGATCGACACCACCGCGGCGCCCGGCGCCGGACTGACCTCCGACACCATGGGCTTCCACGGCACCGCCGACAAGTACGCGCTCAACGGCGCCACCGCCGTCGCCACCCTGTACAGCGACACCGCGGTGGCCACCGCCAACCCGGCCGTCACGCTGCGCACCGTCGGCGCCGGCCAGGCCGCCGCGTTCACCTTCGACCTCGCCAAGTCCGTCGTGCAGACCCGCCAGGGCAACATCGCCTGGGGCGGCCAGCAGCGCGACAACGTCGACGGCATCGAGGCCAGCGAGATGTTCTTCGGCACCGGCGGACAGCTCAACTGGAACAACCTCGACAAGGCGCAGATCCCGATCGCCGACGAGCAGCAGCGCCTGCTCGCCAACCTGATCACCACCATGGACGCGGCCAAGAAGCCGCTGCCGAAGTTCTGGTACTTCCCGCGGGACGTCAAGGCCGTCGTGGTGATGACCGGCGACGACCACGGCATCGGCGGCACCACGGGCCGCTTCGACGGCTACGTCGCGCAGAGCCCGGCCGGCTGCAACGTCGCCAACTGGGAGTGCGTGCGCGCCTCGTCCTACGTCTACACCGACGACCCGATGACCGACGCCCAGGCCAAGGCCTACTCCGACCAGGGCTTCGAGATCGGCACGCACGTCACCACCAACTGCACCCCCTGGGGCACCCCCGCCGACCTGCAGAACATCTACACCACCCAGATCGGCGCCTGGAAGGCCAAGTACCCCTCGCTGCCCAACCCGGACAGCACCCGCACCCACTGCGTCGAGTGGGACGACTGGGCGACCCAGGCCAAGACCAAGCTCGCCAACGGCATCCGGCTGGACACCGACTACTACTACTACCCGGCCAGCTTCGTGCAGGACCGGCCCGGCTACTTCAACGGCACCGGCCTGCCGATGAAGTACGCGGACAGTGACGGCAGCACCATCAACGAGTACCAGGCCACCACCCAGCTCACCGACGAGTCCGGGCAGTCCATGCCCTCCACCGTCAACACGCTGCTGGACAACGCCTACAACGCCAAGGGCTACTACACCGTCCTGACCGCCAACATCCACACCGACTACGCCGCCTCCACCGCCTCCGACCAGGTCATCGCCTCGGCCAAGGCGCACGGCACCCCGGTGGTCTCCGGCCGCCAGCTGCTGAACTGGCTGGACGCCCGCAACGGCTCCGCGTTCTCCGGCATGGCCTGGACCAGCAACGCGCTGAGCTTCAGCATCACCGGCGGCGCCAACGGCCTGCGCGCCATGGTCCCGCTCACCTCCTCGGTCGGCACGCTGACCGGCATCAAGCAGGGCGCCACCGCCGTCAACTACCGCATCGAGACCATCCACGGCATCGCCTACGCCTTCTTCGACGGCAACGTCGGCTCCTACACCGCGACGTACGGCACGGACACCACCCCGCCGACCGTCACCGGCTCGGTGCCCGCCAACGGCGCCACCGGCGTCGCGGCCACCGCCCCGGTGAAGGCCTCGTTCAGCGAGCCCGTCCAGGCGAGCACCGTCAACGGCACCAACGTCACCCTGAAGACCACCGCCGGCGCCACCGCGGTGCCCGGCACCGTCGCCCTGGACGCGGCCACCAACACCGTCACCTTCACCCCGACCGCCGCGCTCTCGCTCAGCACCGGCTACACGCTGAGCGTCGCCAACGTGAAGGACCTGGCCGGCAACACCCAGGCCGCGGCCTACACCGCCGCCTTCACCACCGCCGGGGCGCCGCCGCAGACCATCGGCAACAACGCGGTCGGCACCCAGCTCGACGACACCGACTCCAACCACCTCAACGGCTCCAAGATCACCACCGGGGCCACCGCCATCGCGCTGACCTCGCTCAACGTGCACACCGGGCAGGCCAGCGCGGCACCCAACAACCAGTTCCAGATCGCCGTCTACAGCGACAACGCCGGCTCGCCCGACGCCCTGCTGGCCACCAGCTCGGCCGGCACGCTGAACGCCAACGCCTGGAGCAGTGCGCCGATCACCTACACGCTGGCCCCCAACACCACCTACTGGCTGGTCTACAACTCCAACGGCACCAGCTCCACCGTCAACAACATGCACTACAGCTCGGGCCCGGCCGGCTCGGGCGTCTACAGCAGCGCCTCCGTCCCGTTCGGGACCTTCCCGGCCGCCTTCGGCACCGCCGTGAAGGACAACCTGGTGTACTCGCTGTACGGCACCTACTGAGCCCGCGGGCGGGGTGGCGCCCCTCTCCCTGACGGATCGTCACCCTGCCCTGCCGGTACGCCGGTTGCCTCATGCCCCCCGGCCGCCGAGCGGGCGCCGCCGGGGCGGCCCGGCTCGCGGTCGCGCGGCCCGGGCCGCCCCGGCGGTCCGGACGGGCGGCGGCGTACGCTGAAGGGGAACCGGGAGCGGCCGTCCACGCCCTCCCGGCCGCCCCACGCTGCCCCACCCTGCTCCAGTGAACGGAACCACCGATGCCCTACGACCCCCCGACGCACGCGGTCGAGCGCTCCCTGCACCAGGCCGGGGCCCGCCTGGTGGTCGGGCTGGACGAGGTCGGCCGGGGCGCCTGGGCCGGGCCGGTCATGGTCGGCGCGGCCGTCACCGGACTGCGCCGCCCGCCCGAGGGGCTGACCGACTCCAAACTGCTCACCGAGCGTCGCCGGACCGCGCTCGCCCCGGTCCTGGCGGAGTGGGTGACGGCGCACGCGATCGGCGCCGCCTCCGCCCGGGAGTGCGACGACCTCGGCATGACCGCCGCGCTCCGGCTGGCCGCCGTCCGCGCCCTGGAGGCGCTCCCGGTGCGGCCCGACGCGGTGATCCTGGACGGCAAGCACGACTACCTGGGCGGCCCCTGGAAGGTCCGCACCGTGATCAAGGGCGACCAGTCCTGCGTCTGCGTCTCCGCCGCCTCGGTGCTGGCGAAGGTCCGGCGGGACGCGCTGATGGCCGAACTCGGCTCGGACCACCCGGAGTTCGCCTTCGGGGAGAACGCCGGCTACCCCTCGCCCACGCACCGCGCCGCCCTGGAGGAACTCGGCCCCACCGAGCACCACCGGCTCTCCTGGTCCTACCTGGACGCGCTGCCGCGCTGGAGCCACCTCAAGCGCTCGCGCGTCCCGGTCGACACCGGCGAGCAACTCTCCCTGGGCTTCTGAACACCGCCTGAACACCGCCGGCACCGCCTGAACACCGTCGGCACCGTCGGCGCCGCCGGAATCCTGACGGTTCGTCAGGATTCACCCACCGGTCACCCCAGCGTCGCCGCGGGGGCCCGTACGGCGCGCCAGACTTCCAAGTGGTGGGGTGCCCGTGCGCATCCGACCGGCATTTGATAGGAATCCGGGTATGCCTGTCTTCCCCGAGGAGCCGGAGATTCACGAGACGATCCCGGGCCCCGGCGTTCCCCTTCCCCACAAGTCGGACGCACCTGCCCCCCGTATGCCTTCCTCCACCGCCGTCGCCGCTCCGGTCCCGGGCCCCCGCCCCGGTCCGCCGCGTCCCGCCCCGCCCCGTGCCGACCGTCCGGTTCCCGGACCGCGGCCCCCGGCCCGCCCCAAGTCCGCCCCCGCGCCGCGCCCCGGCCGACCGGACGTCCAACTCCTGCCCGCCGCCGCAGCCGAGGCGATCGACCGTGCCGACGAGGCCGTCGACGCCCTGCTGGAGTCCGGCCGCCGCCCCGGCGACGTGCTGGTCCTCACGGTCGGCGAGGCGCACCCCTGGCAGGAGCACGAGCTCAGCTTCGGTGAGGAGCGCTACTGGGCGCAGCTCACCGACGGCGGCGACGTGTTCTACGCCGACGCCGCCGCGACGCGCCCGCTCCGCCGGGACGTGGTGGTCCTGGTGGTGAACGAGGGCCGCTCGGAGCGGGTGGTCGCTGCGGCGCGCAAGGCGCTGGAGCGGGCCGCGAAGCTCCTGGTGGTCTGCGGCGAGACGGACACCGTCGCCCCGCTGTTCGCCTGAGCACCCCTCCTGCCGACGCCCGTCCCTTCGCTGTCGCCCGCCCGGCCGGGCCCGTCCGCGGTGCCTTCCGGCACGGCGGGCGGGCCCGGTCGGACGGGCGCGTCCGCTTTCCCGCGGCGTCGTCCGGGTTCCCCGCGCCCGGTGCGCGCCGTCCGCTTCAGCGGGCGGCGGTGCGGCGCACGCTCCGGCCGTCGTGGACGCCCTCCAGCGCGCGGATCGCGCTCAGCGAGGTGACCGGGGCGACCGCGGGCTGCTGGGGGAGCGGCGGTTCGGCCGCCGCGGCCGGCACCCCGCGCGGCAGGCGCGGCGGCAGTTCGGTGACGGTGTGGACCGGGCCGAGCTCCCACGAACCGGAGTGCGGGTTGCGCCCGCGCCGGCCGTCGCCGAGCGACTGCCAGCCGGCCGGCGTGAGCGTCAGGTACGGGCCGCAGCGCAGTCCGTGCAGTTCGGCGGCGGCGCGCAGCGCCCACATCCAAGCGCCGTCCTGCTCGGTCCAGTCCGGGCCGCCCTCGCGGCAGCGCAGCAGCACGGCGGTGCGGCTGGGGTGGGACCGCTTCAGGTCGTGCGGGGTGACCCGGCGCAGGTGGCCGAGCAGCGCGTTGCGGTGGTCCCACCCGTCGTCGAACTGCGGCCTGACCCCGAACGAGGCGGAGGCCACCACCCGGTTCTCGGCGTTCAGCACCGCGACCACCGTGGTTCCCGGCTGCGGGAGGTGCCGCCGGTGGAGCTCGGTGACGAACTCCCGGGGTGCCCGCAGCAGCGGCACGCCGTAGCTCTCCCACTCCGGCAGGGTGACGGTCCGGTGGCTGTCGTGGCGGGAAGGGCCTCGGTCGGTGCCGTTGATCACGATCCTCCTTCCCGAGCCCGCGCCCCCTGGAGCGCGCGAGCGTACGCCGAAGGCCGGGTCCGACGGACCGGGCACTGGATACCTTCCAATTCTCGGACGAGAGCACTCCGAGCGGCAATGATGAAATGACGAACGCGGCCCGAAAACCGCGCTTCTGCCGGATATGTTCCACGCTCCCCACAGGGCCATTCGACTGACGGTCCGGTGAGCACCGGGTGTACGGCCTGAAACGTTCCGGTGTACGCCTTCTGGCGCGCGGCCCGGATGGCGGGGGCGGCTGCTCAGGGGGCGGTGGCTCCGAGGACGGTGGCTCCGAGGACGGTGGCTCAGGGGCGGATACCGCCAGGGTCGGCATCCTCGGGGCTGGTACCTCCGGGGTCGGCGCTCACGGGGCCGGTGCTTCCGGGGCGGGGCCTCACCCCCGGACGGCGAGGACGAGCGGGAGCACCGCGGTGGCGCCGGCCTGGCGGAGCAGGCGGGCGGCGACCGTCAGCGTCCAGCCCGAATCCACCAGGTCGTCGACCAGCAGGACCGGTCCGGGCGCGGCGGCCAGCGCGTCGGCCAGGCCGGGGGAGAGGGTGAGCGCCCCGGCGACCGAGCGCAGCCGCTGGGCGCTGTTGCTGCGCGGGCCGTGCGGCGGTTCCCCGGTCGCGTACTCGACCCGGCCGAGCAGTGGCATCCGCCCGATCGAGGCCAGGCCGCCGGCCAGGTCGGAGAGCAGCCGGGGGCGGGTGGCGGAGTCGAGCGCGACGACCCCGACCGGGCGGTCGAGCCGCTGGCCGTCCGCCCCGGCCGGCCCGGCCCAGCCGCCGGGGCCGCGGGCCCAGTCCGCCACCACCCCGACCATCGCGTCCAGCACCTCGCGCGGCAGCGGCCCGTCCGGGGAGCGTTCGTCTAGCAGCGAGCGCAGCCGGCCGCCCCAGCCGATGTCGGACAGCCGGCCCAGGGCGCGCCCCGGCTCGGCCTGCTGGGCGGCGGGGATCCGGCCCTTGAGCGGGATGCCCAGGGACTCCATGCCGGTGGGCCACATCCGCCGGGTCTCGAAGGAGACGCCGGGGCGGCCGAGGGCGGCCCGGGCCGCGTCCAGCGCCCCGGCGGAGACCTCGGCGGAGTGCCGGGGCGGGGTGCAGCGGTCGCACCGGCCGCACGGGGCCGCCTCGGGGTCGTCGAGCTGGCGGCGCAGGAACTCCATCCGGCAGCCCTCGGTGGCCACGTACTCCCGCATCGCCTGCTGCTCGGCCTCCCGGGCCCGGGCGACCTTGGCGTACCGCGCGGCGTCGTACTGCCACGGCTCGCCGGTGGCCTCCCAGCCGCCGCGCACCCGGCGGACCGCGCCGTCCACGTCGAGCACCTTGAGCATGGTCTCCAGCCTGGTGCGGCGGAGGTCGACCGAGGTCTCCAGGGCGGCGGTGGAGAGCGGGCGGCCCGCCTCGGACAGCGCGTCCAGGGTGCGGCGGACCTGCTCCTCGGCGGGGAAGCCGACCGAGGCGAAGTACCGCCAGATCGCCTCGTCCTCCCGGCCGGGGAGCAGCAGCACCTCGGCCCGGTCCACCCCGCGGCCGGCCCGGCCGACCTGCTGGTAGTAGGCGATCGGGGAGCTCGGCGAGCCGAGGTGCACCACGAAGCCGAGGTCCGGCTTGTCGAAGCCCATGCCGAGCGCGGAGGTGGCGACCAGCGCCTTGACCCGGTTGGCCAGCAGCGCCGACTCGGCCTCGCGGCGCTCGGCGTCCTCGGTCCGCCCCGAGTAGGAGGCGACCTGGTACCCGCGCCCGCGCAGGAACTCGGTGACCTCCTCGGCGGCGGCCACCGTGAGGGTGTACACGATGCCGGAGCCCGGGAGGTCGGGCAGGTGGTCGGCGAGCCAGGCCAGCCGGTGCGCCGGGTCGGGCAGCGGCAGCACCGCCAGGCTGAGGCTCTCCCGGTCCAGCGGCCCGCGCAGCACCAGGGCCTGCTCGTCGCCCGCGCCGGTGCCGAGCTGCTCCGCGACGTCCGCGGTGACCCGGGCGTTCGCGGTCGCCGTGGTCGCCAGCACCGGGACGCCGGGGGAGAGCTCGGCCAGCATGGTGCGCAGCCGCCGGTAGTCGGGCCGGAAGTCGTGGCCCCAGTCGGAGATGCAGTGCGCCTCGTCCACCACCAGCAGGCCGGTGGAGGCGGCGAGCTTGGGCAGCACGTGGTCGCGGAAGTCCGGGTTGTTCAACCGCTCCGGGCTGACCAGGAGGACGTCGACCAGGCCGTCGGCGACCTCCTGCTGGATCTCCGACCACTCCTCCGGGTTGGCCGAGTTGATCGTCCGGGCGCGGATGCCGGCCCGGGCGGCCGAGTCGACCTGGTTGCGCATCAGGGCGAGCAGCGGGGAGACGATCACCGTCGGTCCGGCGCCGCGGGCGCGCAGCAGCGCCGTGGCGATGAAGTAGACGGCGGACTTGCCCCAGCCGGTGCGCTGCACGACCAGGGCGCGGCGGCTGTCCACCACCAGCGCCTCGATGGCCTTCCACTGGTCCTCGCGCAGGGCCGCGCCGGGGCCGGCGAGGTCGCGCAGCACGGCTTCCGCGGCGGCCCGGACGGCGGCGCGGTCGGCGGGGGTGGTCGGGTGGAGCTCGCGCGTCTGCATGGGGTCATGGATACCGTGCGGCACGGACGGACCGCGAATGACAGGCTGTGGACAGGGTGGCGTTCATCGGTTGATAGGTCGTCAAATCGCTGTTATCGCCCAGAAATCCGGTCCATTCGGGGGAGGAGATGCTGAACCCCCCGACTTATCCACAGGGTCGGGCGAATTATCCGCAACCGGGTGCGATCGGGTCCAAGCTTTCCGCCATGACCGCAGACGACCGCACCACCACCCCCGCCCCGCGCCCCGGCCACCTCCCGGTCCGGCTGCGCGGCCCCGCCGACATGGCGGAGATGCTCCCCTACCTGCTGGGCTTCTTCCCCGACGACAGCATCGTCGCGGTGGGCCTGCAGGGCAGCGGGCTCGACCAGGGCGGCGTGATCCGGATCGACATCCCGGACGACCCGGCCCACTGGGAGCGGACCGCCGCGGAGGCCGCCCGGCTCCTGGTCGAGCTGTCCGAACAGCGCGACCGCCGCCCCGTCCAAGTCCTGCTGTACCTGTGCCGGGATCCCGACCCGGGTGCCCGCGCGCCCGAGGGCGGGCACGCCGTGCTGGAGCGGCTCCGCCCGCTGGCCGACGCGCTCGCCCGGGCCTTCCGCGGCGAGCAGGTGGCCGTCAAGGAGTCGCTGTGCGTCT
The DNA here is from genome assembly GCF_000721345.1 of Kitasatospora sp. NRRL B-11411. Classification (NCBI taxonomy): domain Bacteria; kingdom Bacillati; phylum Actinomycetota; class Actinomycetes; order Kitasatosporales; family Streptomycetaceae; genus Kitasatospora; species Kitasatospora sp. NRRL B-11411. The sequence continues at coordinate 81,508 of NZ_JOGH01000005.1, forward strand.
CCGCCGGCCGCTGGTGGTCCTTCCTGTGCACCGGAGCCGACTGCTGCCCGCCGGGCGGCACTCCGGTCCGGGAGGCCCGCCACCCCAGCCCGCTCGCCGTGGCGGCCACCTACGCGGGGCTCGCCCCGCGGGGCAGCCGCAAGGCGATCGTGGCCGGGCTGGCCCCGGTCGGCCCCCCGCTCTCCGAGGTGCAGCGCCGCGCCCTGGAGGACGCCGGGCCGCCCTTCATCCGCGAACTGGCCGGCCCCGGCGGCCGGACCGCGGCGGTCGGGCGCACCGCCGGGCTGATCGCCGAGGCGATGGCCGAATTCCAGTCCGGGGCGCGCGAGTTGGACGCTGCGCGGACCGCCAGGCTGCTGATCGGCATGCAGGACAAACTCGGCCGGGACCGCGCCGCCGAGTACGCCGAACCGGACGAGCTCGGCACCGCCCAGCGGCTGTGGCGGTTCCTGGTCCAACGCTGCGTCGACCCGTTCGAACACCTCGCCGCTCCGCCGATGACCCTGCTGGCCTGGACGTCCTGGCTGGCGGGAGACTCGGCCACGGCCCGGATCGTGCTGGCCAGGGCACTGGAGCTGGACCCCGGCTACACCCTGGCCCAACTCCTCTACGAATCACTGAACTCCGGCATCGCGCCGGAGTCCCTGCTCCGGGTGGTCCGCCGCGAACGCACCGCCCGCCTGCGGGACGCACCCGCCCCGCGCCCGGCGGCACCCCCGCCGCCGGCCGCGGCTGGTGCCGACACCGGAGGAACCGCCCCGGACGGTCCGGGCGAGGGCTTCGGGCACCGGGATCCGGACTCCGGGCCGGTCCTGCCGCCCACCGGAACCGGCCCCGCTCCGGAGCGCCCTGCACCTGGGCCCGCCCCCACCCCCGTGCCCGGGCCGAGGGCGGAACCGGCTCCGCTGCCGGAGCCGGGAGAGGCACCGGACGGGCCCGGGCCGGCGGAGGCCGACGAGCCGGGCGACGGCCGTCCGACCGACCCGCCTGCTCCGTCCACCCCCGCCGACGGGCCCCCGACAGTGGCCTGCCGGCCCGATCCGGGGCGGCGTCCGCGCCCCCACCGGTTCGTGCCGACGGGCATCCGCATCCGGCAGGTCCGGGCGCGCCGGGGCCGACACACGATCGGAGACTGACATGCGAACCCTCGACCCGCGGCTGCGGGACGGTCGGCTATACCTCGCCGCGCGCCATCCGGATCAGCCGGTCCAGCACCGTCCGGCCACTGGTCCGCACACCGTCGTGCTCCCACTCGTTGGTGATCCAGACCCGGGTGCCGGCCACCGCGTCCGCGGTCTCCAGCGAGTGCGCCGTGTCCACGTACATGTCGTCGTGGTACACCGCCGCGTACACCGGTACCTGGTTCGACGCCAGGCGCGGCAGGTCGTACAGGTCGGGCCAGTCGGTGCGCTCCGCCAGCAGCTGCGCCGTCTCGCGCAGCGGCCGCAGCGCCGGGTCGGTCTCGAACATCCAGGGGTGGATCATCTCGCCGGTCAGCAACACCGGCCCGTCCCCGGCCAGCGCCGCCTCGGCGTCGAACTCGGGGAACTCCTTGCGCACCCGTTCCGCCGACCAGTCGGTGGCCCCGGCGTCGACCGAGCGCTGCCCGTAGATCGACTCGTGCAGGACGGCGTACAGCGGGTTCTGGGCGAAGGACAGGTGCGACTGCGCCCCGGCCAGGAAGGTGTCGGAGAGCTCGGGTCCGTCCGCGCCCTCCACCCAGGCCTCCTCCAGCAGGTAGTGCAGGACGTAGGAGCCGGAGCCGCCGCCCAGCAGGATGCCCAGCGCCTGGAACGCCTGCACGGTCAGCGTGCCGCCGCCCGGCAGGGCCGCGGGCCGCTCGACCAGGTGCGCCGCGATTCGCCGTACCGCCGCCACGTCCTGGGGGAAGCGGGCGTAGTGGCCGGCGTTCTTGCGGGCGACGCGCGGGTAGGCCGCGCGGTAGACCTCGTCCGCCGAGCGGCGCAGGCCGGCCAGGCCGCCGGTGACGAAGGCCTCGCGCAGGTGCTCCGGGGCCAGCGAGAGGTAGGTCAGGGTGCAGAAGCCGCCGAAGCTCTGCCCCAGCAGGCTCCACTCGCCGTCCTCGCCAAGCAGCTGACGGCGGATCAGCTCGGCGTCCCGGACGATCGAGTCGGCCCGGAAGTGCGCCAGGTACTCGGCTTGTTGCCGGGCGTTGCCGCGCCGGGTCAGGGTCTGCCGGTTGGCGGGGGTGGAGCGGCCGGTGCCGCGCTGGTCCAGCAGCAGCACCCGGTAGTCGTCGAGCGCCCGGTCCAGCCAGCCGTCCCGGCCCATCGGGCGGTTCGCCTTCCCACCGGGGCCGCCCTGCAGGTACACCAGCCACGGCAGCTCGTCGTGCTCGCGTCCGGCGGCCACCACCTCGCGGGCGTAGACCTCGATCGACTCGCCACCGGGGGCACCGTGGTCCAGCGGCACCCGGAAGACGTGGTCGGTGGTGACGATTCCGGGGATGCGGCTGCGGGAGGACATGCAACTCCTAGGTGCGAGCTGGTCACAGGCTGGTCGCGGCGCCGAACGCCGGGGTCACCGGTGCGTCCGTCGCCGTCCTCGCACCGTATCCTGACGGCGGACAGGAGCCGCCGGGGGGCGGCCGCCACGTGCGGAGACCCTCGAACGGCACCACGACACAGCGGGCGCCCCGGGTGCCGGTCGCGGAGCGCCGAACCACCCACGGCTCGCGGCCGCCTCCGACCGGACGCCCGCCGGACGGGCGTGACCTGGGGCAGGTGTGGTGCGTTCAATCTGCAGAACGTCACCACCCGAACCGGCACCGCCGGGCCGACTGCGGCCGGGCCGACCGTGTCGGGCACCGGTCACGCGTCGTTCGACCCGGCGCGGCCGGCCCCCGGACGGCCCTGGCGTCCGGTCCGGGACACCACCCCGGCCGGGGCGGAGCACCGGCGGTCCGGTCAGATCCGAGTCGGAGCCGCGTGTTCCGGCGGCAGAGCAGCACAGTCCGCGATCGAGCACGCTCGCGGCCGACCGAGCCCGCAGCCCTCGGCCGGTCGGGGGGAGGAGAGCCCGGTGACCGACTCAAGGCCACCCCACGCAGCGCCCCAACCGCTGCCGCCCGTCAACCCGCCGACGTCCGGTGCCGCCGCCGCGCCACCGGCCCGGCCGGTCGGCCCTCCGACACCCCGTCAGGCCACGCCTCCCCACGGCACGCCCAACGGCTCTGCTCCAGGAACGCCCGGAGCGGGCCCGGCGGTTCCCGGCACCCCGGCCCACGGAGTTCCGGCCCACGGCGCCGCCGCGTACGGCACTCCCGCGTACGGCGTTCCCGCGTACGGCACTCCGACCCACGGCACTCCGGCCCACGGCACCCCCGCTTACGGCACGCCGCCGCACGGCATGCCGTCGGGCGCCGCCCACCCGGCGGCCCACCCGTACGCGCCCCCGGCCGCCACACCGCCGTACGGCACCCCCGCCGGCGGTGCGCCGTACGGGGGCGGCACCCCGCCGTACGGCACCGTGACGCGGCAGGGGCCGGGGCACCCGGCGGCCGGGCGGGGCGGGCCGGGCCCGCGCGCCGATCAGCCGGGGGCGCCGAGCGGGGCGCCCGCGGGCCGGTCCGAGCAGGTGGCGGGCGTGCCCGCGGCCGGTCCGGCCCGGCCGCCCGGCCAGGCGGCGCCGCCCCGGCCGCAGCCCTCCGCCGCGCACGACGTGCTGTGCGTCAACGCCCCCGGCATGGCCTCCTCCGGGCCGGACGGCCAGCTGCGGGGCCAGGGCATGCACGGCTTCTTCCGGCACGGGGTGCGCACCCTGGCCCGGATGGAGCTGCGGCTAGGCGGCATGGAGCCGCTCCCGCTCCAGGGCACCCTGACGTCCGCGGCGGCGGCCCGGTTCGTCGGCTCGGTCCGGGTGCCGGGAGACCTCGACCCGGACCCGGCGCTGACGGTCGAGCGGCTGCGGCACGCCGACGGCGCGGAGACCGTGACGGTCCGCAATACGGGCGCCCGGCCGGCCAGGCTCCCGCTGGAGATCGCGCTCGGCACCGACCTCGGCCTGCTCACCGACATCGCGGCGGGCCGCCGCTCGGCCGACCTGCCGGGCCAGGTCCAGTCGTCCGGCCTGCGCTGGGTCGGCCAGGGCCGGGCGGCGACCGTCAGCGCCCGGCCCTCGCCGCACGCGGTGCTGGCCGGAGCGGGCGTGCTGCGCTGGGACTTGGAGATCCAGCCCGGCGCCCGCTGGTCGGTCGAGCTCCGCGCCGAACTGGAGACCCCGTCGACGGGGCGGCCGCCGACCGGGCGCGGCCCCGGGGTGCCGCTGCCCTGGTCCGAGCCCGAGGTCCGGGCCGACGACCGCCGGGCCGCTCGCCTGGTCTCCCGCGCCCTGGATTCGCTGGGCGGCCTGCTGCTCGCCGACGCGGACCGCCCCACCGACCTCTACACCGCCTCGGGCGCACCCTGGCGCTTCGGCCTCACCGCCGCCGACGCGCTCTGGGCCGCCAGGATGACCCTGCCGCTCGGCACCCGGCTCGCCGCCGGCACCCTGCGGGCCGTCGCCCGCCGCCAGCACCAGGCGGCCCCGCCCGCCGCTCCCGCCCCGGCTCCCGCGCCCCGGCCCACCGACGCCACGCCGGGTGACGGGGCGTCAGCCCCGGAGAGTGCCGGAACCGGCGCGGCCGGTCCGGTGCCGGGGAGCGCCACCGGTCCGGCGGGCGGGCCGAACCCGTCCGCAGGCGAGGCCGGTCCGGCGGCGCAGACGATGGACGGGGTGATCCCCGGCCCGCTGCGGCACGGCGGGCCCGAACTCCCGGCCAGCTGCACCGCGACGGAGGCCACCCTGCTGTTCGTCACGGTGCTGGCGGAGGCCTGGCGCTGGGGCATGCCCCGGGCCGAGGTCGCCGAACTGCTGCCCGCGGCGGAGCGGGCCCTCGGCGCGCTGCGGTCCGCACTGGTGGAGGGGCCGGAGGGCCCGGTCGGGTTCGTCGCCGACTTCGGCCGGCCGGCGGAGGAGCGCGCCGCGCGCCCCGGCCCGGCCCGCTGCGAGGTCCAGGCCCAGGCCCACCGGGCGGCCCTCCAGGGCGCCGACCTGCTCGACGCCTTCGACCGGCCCGGCGGGGCACAGTGGCGGTCCTGGGCCGCCGAGTTGCGGGAACGGTTCCGCGAACAGTTCTGGATCGACGACCTGTCCGGCGGCCGTCCGGCCGCCGCCCTGCTGGCACCGGACCGGCCGGTGCCCGCCGTCGCCTCCACCCTGGTGCACCTCTTCGACCTGGGCCTGGCCGCCGAGGGCGAACTGCACGAGGGCCTGCTCGACCGGGAGCAGACCAGAGTGCTCGCCCAGCGCCTGGTGACGCCGGAGCTCGACTGCGGCTGGGGCCTGCGCACCCTGAGCGCGAAGTCCTCCCGCTTCAACCCGCTCGGCCACCGCAGCGGTGCGGTGCGGGTCCAGGAGACCGCGCTCGCGGTGAGCGGCCTGGTGGACGCCGGGTTCGAGCGGGAGGCCGAAATACTGCTGGAGGGCCTGCTGGAGGCGTCCGCGCACTTCGAGGGCCGCCTGCCGGAGATGTACGCCGGCGAGCAGAAGGTCGCCGACTGCCCGCCCGTCCCGCACCCGGCGGCCTGCCGCCCGGCCGGGGTCTCCGCGGCCGCCGCCGTGCACCTGGTCCTCTCGCTGGCGGGCGTCCGCCCCGACGTCCCGTCAGGCCGGGTGGCCACCCGCCCGGCGAGCACCGCCCCGCTGGGCGCACTGGAACTGACCGGCCTGCGGGTGGCCGGCGAGCCGTTCTCGGTCCGGGTCAGCCGGATCGGCGTCGCGGTCGTGGAGGAGGCGCCGTCGTTCCTGCAACTCGCCGCCGGCTGAACGCGGCCCCGCCGGGGCGGACGGCTTGGGAAGGACGGTCCGGGGCGGCCCGGAGAGAGGGGAAAGGCACCGTGGTCTGTGTTTATCGTCAGAGAGACGACTAAGATCGGCGGCATGTCGCGCTATGACCCGTCGGCCTTCCCCCCGTTCGCAGTCACGGTTGACCTGGTGGTGCTGACGGTGCGCGACCACGAGCTGTGCGCCCTGCTGGTGAAGCGCGGCGAGGCACCGTTCCAGGGCTACTGGGCACTGCCCGGCGGCTTCGTCCGGCTGGACGAGGGCCTGGCCGAGGCGGCGTCCCGCGAACTGGCGGAGGAGACCGGGCTGCGGGCGCAGTCGCTGCCGGGCAGCCTCCCGGCCGGACAGGCCCCCGCGGGCGCGCACCTGGAGCAGCTCGCCACCTACGGGCACCCGCAGCGGGACCCCCGGATGCGGGTGGTGAGCGTCGCCTACCTGGTCCTCGCCCCGGACCTGCCGTCGCCCCGCGCGGGCGGCGACGCCAGCAGCGCCCGGTGGGCGCCGGTGAGCGAACTGCTCGGCGAGGAGCGCAACGACGGCGTGCTGCTCGCGTTCGACCACGGGCAGATCCTGGCGGCCGGGGTGGAGCGCGCCCGCTCCAAGATCGAGTACTCCTCGCTGGCCACCGCCTTCTGCCCCCCGGAGTTCACCGTCGGCGAGCTGCGCCGGGTCTACGAGGCGGTCTGGGGCGTGGTGCTCGACCCGCGCAACTTCCACCGCAAGGTCACCGGCACCCCGGGCTTCCTGCTGCCCTCCGGCGGCACCACGACCCGTCAGGGCGGCCGCCCCGCCCAGCTGTTCACCGCGGGCGGCGCCACCGTCCTCAACCCCCCGATGCTGCGCCCCGAGTCCTGACCCCGGAGCCAGCCGCCCGCTGGCTCCGCGCCGGAACCGCGGCAGGACGGCCGGTTCCGACACCAAGGCCGTTGCTGCCGACGGGTGGTGACGGTCCGTGAGGAAGGCGTCAGCGCGGCGGGAGGGCTGTCGCCTGTACGGGTGAGGTCGGTGCTAACACCGCTCACGACCCATCCGGAATGCCCGGTTTCCCCGCTTCCGCGCCCTACTGTGCAGGCTCGGGCCAGGTGGACATCCCCGGTCCGTCGGCAGGCGAGGGAGCGGGCGGCGATGATCCAGATCACCGGACTGACCAAGGCGTACCGGCGGGGGCGTCCCCCCGCGGTGCTGGACCTGACCTTCGACGCCCGTCCCGGGATGGTCACCGCGCTGCTCGGCGACGAGGGCGCGGGCAAGTCGACCGCGCTCCGGCTGATGGTCGAACTGGAGCGGGGGCACGGCCTCACCCTGTTCGACGGCCGGACGTACCGGCGGATCCGGCGCCCGGAGCGGGAGATCGGGGTCCTGCTGGCCACGGGCCGCCCGGAGGCCGGGCATCCGGGGCAGCGGGCCCGGGCCCACCTGCGGATGCTGGCCGGTGCGGTCGGCGTTCCCGCGCGCCGGGCCGACGACCTGCTGGAGCAGACCCGGCTTGCCGCCGTCGCCGACCACCGGATCGGCACCTTCTCGCCCGGCATGCACCGCCGCCTCGCGCTGGCCGCCGCCCTGCTCGGAACCCCCTCGACGCTGCTGCTGGACGCCCCCACCGAGGGCCTGTCCCCGAGCAACGAGGAGTGGTTCGGCGCCTTCCTGCGCTCCTTCGCGCTCTCGGGCGGCACCGTGCTGACCACCACCCGCTCCCCGGCGGAGGCCGCCGCGCTCGCCGACCGGGTGGTCACCCTGGACGCGGGCCGGCTGGCCGCCGACCAGCCGGTGGTGGAGTTCCGCCGTACCAGGCTGCACCCCGAAGTCCTGGTCCGGGGCCCGCAGATGGCCCGCCTCGCGGACCTGCTGGTCGCCCAGGGCGGCCAGGTCCGGCGGGACGGCGGCGCCGGTCTCGCGGTGAGCGGCATCGACCGCACCGAGGTCGGCGAACTCGCCTACCGCAACGGCATCCTGCTGCACGAGCTGGCCGACCGGGTGGCGGAGCGCCCGGTCTCCTACCCCGCCGCCCTGCCCGGCAGTTCGGGCCGCGCCGGCCAGGTGTCGATCCGGACGCCCCGTCAGAACCCGCAGCAGCAACCGCAGTCGCAGTCCGGCCGCACCGCACAGCCCGCCGGGGCGTCCGGCCTCCGCGCGGACGGTGCGGACGGCCCCGGCGCGGCCCACCCCGGAGCCGACCACCCCGGCGCGGCCGCCCCCGGTGAGCAGCGTTCCGGCGAGCAGCGCCCCGTGACCGTCGGCCGCCCCGCCGGGCCGGAGCCCGAGCGCCCGCTCGACCACCGGGGCCTGCAGGCCGGCCGCTGGGCCGCCGCCGCCCTCGCACCGAATCCCCCGGCCCCGGCCCAGGCCGGGCCCCGCACCCGGGCGGAGCCGCCGGCCCCGGCGGTGTCCGTGCCCGCGCCGACCGCCCCCGCCCAAACCGCACCAGTACCGCCGGCGTTCCCCGTCGACCTGACCCGGCGGACGCCCCGCGGCGCCTCCGCGCTCGGCCGACCGGCAGCGACAGCGGCACCAGCAACGGCAGCGGCGGTGCCAGCAGCGGTGGAGCCGGAGCCCGGCCCCGCCGCGGTCGACACCGCCGCGGTCGACACCGAGCAGTTGGCCGCCAACCCGACCGACGCGGAGCTGCTGACTCCCGCCCGGATCAGGGGAGTCGGCCAGCGGCCCGCCGCCCCCGTCCGGCCGTTCCCGGGGCGTCCCTGGTCGGCGGCGACCGCCGAACTGCGGCCGGCCGGGCGGGCCGAACCGGCGGAGCGGTCGCGGTCGGCGGACGAGGTCCGGCCGGGCGGTGCGGGCGCGGTGGATCCGCAAGGGGCGGCGCGACGCGGCGCCGTCGGCGACGAGAACGGGAGTGAGTGACCGTGCGGTTGGTGGCGAGTGAGGTGCGTCGGCTGCGCGGGGTGCGCTCCACGTGGGTGGTGGTCGCGGGCGCGCTGCTGGTGAACGCGGCGTTGGCGGCGTTCTCGGCGACCCGGCTGCCCGCCGGGGAGTTGGCGGTGCCGGACGCCGTGCGGTCGGTCGCGGCGGTGGTGCCGGTCCTGCCGCTGCCGCTGACCGCGCTCGCGGCGGCGGTGCTCGGCGCGCTGGCCTACGGCAACGAGGCGCGCTGGCCGGGCCTGCCCGCCTCGCGGGTGACCCTGGGGCGCCGGCTGGGCGCGCTGCTGGCGAAGTCGCTGGTGGTGGGCGCGGCGGCGGCCCTGCTGGCGGTGGCCGTCCTCGGCGTGAACGCCGTCGCGGTGAGGCTCGCGCTGCCCGCCGGAGTGGACGCGTCGACGCTGCTCGACCTGTCGGACCTGCCGGCCGGCCCGTTCGCGGCGGGCGGGATCGGCCGCCCGCTGGCGGCGTACGCGGCACTGGCGGTGGCCGGCGGCTGGGCCGGTCTGCTGATCACCTCGCTGGTGCGCAGCGCCCTGGCCGGCGTCCTGCTGACCGGCGCGCTGCCCGCCCTGCTGGAGCCCACCGCGGGCCTGCTGCTGCACCGCACGGGCCGCAACTGGCCGATCTGGGTACGGGAGTTGCTGCCCTTCCAGTACGGCCTGGACTGGGTCCGCAGCGCCGCCGACCGGACCGCCGGAGCGCTGGACGGCACGGTGGCCGCCGCGCTGCTGGCCCCGGCCGCCCTGCTGGTGCTGGCGGCGGTGCTGGTCCAGCTGCGCCGCCGGAGCCTGTGACCAGGAGCTTCCGCCCGGGAAACGGCGGCGGTCGACAAGGGAACGGCAGCGGGAAGCGCCCTGACGGTGTGACAGGCGGGGCGGGAGCAACCACGGGGGAAAACAACCACTGATGACCGGTATGCGCATTTCCAACTGATAAGAAGTCAATTATCCAGACACGGCCGATCACCCTTTCGTGTGCTTTTCACGAGAATGCTCAAGGCGGATCCGCCGATCGCCGACAAAGGATGGCGTGAGTACCCTTGCGCACCCCACCGTGACCGCCGCTCGCCAGGCCGAGTCGATCTCCGCCTCCGAGTTGGACCGTTTCCCGTACGCCGACCGCCCGACCCCGCCCGCACCCCGTTGGGAGGGGGCGGAGAACGACCTCGCCCGGGTCGGTCGGAAGACCACCAGCAGCCGCGGCCGCGGCCTGCACGGCCAGCTGGTCCAGCAGCTCGGCCAGATGATCGTCTCCGGCGACCTGGGCGCCGACCGCCCGCTGGTGCCGGAGGAGATCGGCCAGCGCTTCGAGGTCTCCCGCACCGTGGTGCGCGAGTCGCTCCGGGTGCTGGAGGCCAAGGGCCTGGTCTCGGCCCGGCCGAACGTCGGCACCCGGGTCCGCCCGGTGAGCGACTGGAACCTGCTGGACCCCGACATCATCGAGTGGCGCGCCTTCGGCCCGCAGCGCGACGAGCAGCGCCGCGAGCTGTTCGAGCTGCGCTGGGCGATCGAGCCGCTGGCCGCGCGCCTGGCGGCCGGCCACGGCCGGGAGGACGTCCAGCACCGGCTGGTCGAGCTGACCGAGATCATGGGCCAGGCCGGCGGCCAGGGCGACCTGGTCAGCTACTCCCGGGCCGACGCCGAACTGCACGGCCTGGTGCTGCAGATGGCCGCGAACCGGATGCTGGAGCACCTGTCCGGGATCGTGGCCGGCGCGCTCCAGGTCTCCGGCGGCTCCGGCACCACCTGCGAGCGCCCGTCCGACTCGGCGGTCAGCCTGCACGCCCGGCTGGTGGACGCGCTCGGCACCGGCGACGGCACCGCCGCCGAGGCCGCCGTCCGCGCGCTGCTCACCGTCCACCCGGACGTCGAGCACGCCGTCCCCGCGCCGCGCGAGCACTGAGCGGCCGGGACCGCGCCCGCCGCTCCGACCGGATGGCCCTTCTGCTGCCCCACCCGCGCAGCCGAGGGGCCATCGGCACACCGGAGCCCGTCCGCCGGACCCGCCGGACCCGCCCGCCGGACCAGGCCCGCACCCCGGCTGCCCGCCGGAGCGCCCCCGCGGACCCCGGTCCGGCCCCGCGGATAGGCCGCTCGGGGGCTGCCCGCACCGGCGCTCGGGTGGTGTGACGGGCGCCACGACGGGCATGCGTAACACTTGAGGGGCGGCAGCGATGTGTACGGAGCGGAAGCAGCTCCGGAATATCACCACAAGCCAGTCGGCTGTGATGGTCCGCGGCGCTGCTGCCGTCCTGCAGACCCCGGTCACCGTCCACCCGCCCGAGCCCGAGCAGTCGGGCCGGTCGGTGCGGGTTCGTGTCCACTCATCGTCCGAGAGGTTGTTCGTGTCGGCCAGCACATCCCGTTCCCTTCCCCCCGAGATCGCCGAGTCCGCGGCACTGCTGGCGCTCATCGAGCGGGGCAAGGCCCAGGGGCAGATCGCCGGTGACGACGTGCGCCACGCGTTCGAGGCGGACCAGATCCCGGTCACCAAGTGGAAGAACGTCATGCGCAGCCTCAACCAGGTGCTGATTGAGGAGGGGGTGGAGCTGATGGTCAGCGCGGCGGAGCCGGCCGGCGCCAAGCGCAAGAGCGTCGCGGCCAAGAGCACCACCAAGCGCACCGCGACCAAGGCGGTCACCACCCGCACGCCGGTCGCCCAGACCAAGCCCCCGGTGCGGATCGCCCCCGCGGCGACCATCGCCCCGTCGGTGTCGGTGGCCGCCTCGGTGACCAGCACCGAGGTCACCGTCGTCGAGACCATCGAGGTCGCCGAGGCCAAGGCCGCCGTCAAGAAGGCCGCCGCCCCGGCGAAGAAGGCGGCGGCCAAGAAGGCCGCCCCCGCCAAGAAGACCGCTGCCAAGAAGACCGCCGCGGCCGGCAAGCCCGGAGCCAAGGGCGACGAGGACATGGTCGGCGAGGAGGAGCTCCTCGAGGACGTGGCCCTGCCCGGCGACGGCAAGGAGGGCGAGGCCGAGGAGGAGACCGACCAGGGCTTCGTGCTCTCGGACGACGACGAGGACGACGCCCCGGCCCAGCAGGTCGCGGTCGCCGGCGCCACCGCCGACCCGGTCAAGGACTACCTCAAGCAGATCGGCAAGGTCCCGCTGCTCAACGCCGAGCAGGAGGTCGAGCTCGCCAAGCGGATCGAGGCCGGCCTGTTCGCCGAGGACAAGCTGAGCCAGGCCGACAAGCTCGCCCCGAAGCTCAAGCGCGAGCTGGAGATCATCGCCGAGGACGGCCGCCGCGCCAAGAACCACCTGCTGGAGGCCAACCTCCGCCTGGTGGTCTCGCTGGCCAAGCGCTACACCGGCCGCGGCATGCTCTTCCTGGACCTGATCCAGGAGGGCAACCTCGGTCTGATCCGCGCGGTCGAGAAGTTCGACTACACCAAGGGCTACAAGTTCTCGACCTACGCGACCTGGTGGATCCGGCAGGCGATCACCCGCGCCATGGCCGACCAGGCCCGCACCATCCGCATCCCGGTGCACATGGTCGAGGTCATCAACAAGCTCGCCCGCGTGCAGCGCCAGATGCTCCAGGACCTGGGCCGCGAGCCCACCCCGGAGGAGCTGGCCAAGGAACTCGACATGACCCCCGAGAAGGTCATCGAGGTCCAGAAGTACGGCCGCGAGCCGATCTCGCTGCACACCCCGCTCGGCGAGGACGGCGACAGCGAGTTCGGTGACCTGATCGAGGACTCCGAGGCGGTCGTCCCGGCCGACGCGGTCTCCTTCACCCTGCTCCAGGAGCAGCTGCACTCCGTGCTGGACACCCTGTCCGAGCGCGAGGCGGGCGTGGTCTCGATGCGCTTCGGCCTGACCGACGGCCAGCCGAAGACGCTGGACGAGATCGGCAAGGTCTACGGCGTGACGCGCGAGCGCATCCGCCAGATCGAGTCGAAGACCATGTCGAAGCTGCGCCACCCGTCGCGCTCCCAGGTGCTGCGCGACTACCTGGACTGACCCCGGTCGGCCCGAGTCACCTGGACGGGCCCCTCCGCCACCGGCGGAGGGGCCCGTTCGCGTGTCCGGGGGTCGCCCGATGGGGTGGCGGCGGGCTGAGGTGCGGGCACGGCGGGTGAGCGGATGACTACGCTGGGCCGGTTGTCGCGTGACGGAGCGGCAGCCCGTCCGCGCGCCGGTCGGGCCCGCACCGCGCCCCGCTCCGTGCGCGGAACCCCGCACCCCGCCGAACCCCTGGAGAACCGGTGCCCATCCTGGACACGTTCGCGCCTCGGCTCCGCCGCCGGGCGGTCGCGCTCGTCGCCCTGGCCGCCCTGCCCGCCCCGCTGGTCGCGCTGGGCGCGGCCGGGCCGGCCGTCGCGCAGCGGCGGATCATCGGCGGTACCGGTGCCAGCACCGGGGACCACCCGTGGATGGTGGCGCTGGCCAGCCGGCAGCAGTTCGGCTCGGCCCGCTCCGGGCAGTTCTGCGGCGGGGCGCTGATCAGCCCGACCAAGGTGGTCACGGCGGCGCACTGCTTCTACGACGAGACCACCGCCCGCCCCACCGACCGGCCCGGGCTGCGGGTGATCGTCGGCCGGGACGACCTGCGGGGCACCGCGGGGCGGGAGGTGGCGGTGCGCGGGGTGTGGATCGACCCGGGCTACAGCTTCACCGCGAACACCCGGGACGTGGCGGTGCTCACCCTGACCGAGCCGCAGGACGGCCGGCCGGTGCTGGAGATGGTGAACCCGGGCGAGACCGAGCCGTACGCGGCGGGCACCCCGGCCACCGTGTTCGGCTGGGGCGACACCCGGGGCAACGGCAGCTACTCGAACACGCTGCGGCAGGTCACCGTGCCGGTCATCTCGGACGAGGCCTGCGGCCACGCCTACCCGGGCGGCTCGGACAGCGCGTACGACGCCCGCAGCATGGTGTGCGCGGGGGAGGCGCAGGGCGGCAAGGACGCCTGCCAGGGCGACAGCGGCGGGCCGCTGCTGGTGGGCGGGCGGCTGGCCGGGCTGGTCTCCTGGGGCGCGGGCTGCGCGGAGGCCGACCACCCCGGGGTGTACACCCGGATCGCGGCGGTCTCGGAGGCCGTGCACAACGTGCTGTGAGCCACGCCGCACCGCGGGCCGTGGCCGGAAAGAAACGCCACGGCCGGGTGGCCCGCCCCCGAGGGGGAGGGCCACCCGGCCGTTCAGGCAGCTCGGTGGAGCAGCGGGAGCGTCAGCGCTCCCCCTCCTCGGCCGTCGCCGACGTGCCGGAGAGGCGGTCGCTCTCGTCGTGTATCTCCACGGCGATCTTCTTGAGTTCGGGCTCGAACTTGCGCCCGTGGTGGGCGCAGAACAGCAGCTCTCCGCCGCTGGAGAGGACGACGCGCAGGTAAGCCTGAGCGCCGCAACGGTCGCAGCGGTCTGCCGCGGTGAGCGGGCTCGCAGGGGTCAGAACAGTAGTCACGTCGCCTCTTCTCTAGCTCGACGAGCTGTGTACCAGGATCAACATCCAACCAGGTCGAATTCGTTCCCGCTCGTGGCTTTTCTCTTTGAGGATTCTGCCGTCGTCTTGTTGTTGAGGACGTGCCCCGGACAACGGCGGTTCATGCGTGCCGATTCCCGTGACCGGCAGATCACCTCGAACGCCCGATCGGGCCGGGGTGCGAGGTCCGCGTAGCATAATCCTCCGCTGGGTTGGAGCATAAGCCCCGTCCCGGAACCCGTTGGACCGCATCGCAGCAGCTCCGCCGCCCTCCCCGGCCGCCCGGATCCGCCAGGACCCGTGGTGTCGGCAGGAGATGGCAGGCTGGGAACCGCCCCCGGGGCGGGAACCTTGTTCGCGCAGCGCGTACAAGGAGCGCGGACCTCAGCGACCCGGATCTCAGTTGCTGAGAGCATGCGGGGGTGTCCGTCAACGTCATGGAGGAGTGCAGAGCGTGAGTGGAGAAAAGACCGGCCCGTCCTCTCTGGTGACCGGTGAGGGCGGGTCCGACTACACCGCGCGGCATCTGCTCGTCCTGGAGGGCCTGGAGGCGGTCCGCAAGCGGCCGGGCATGTACATCGGGTCGACCGACAGCCGCGGCCTGATGCACTGCCTGTGGGAGATCATCGACAACTCGGTGGACGAGGCGCTGGGCGGCTTCTGCGACCGGATCGAGGTGCTGCTGCACCAGGACGGCTCGGTCGAGGTGCGCGACAACGGCCGCGGCATCCCGGTGGACGTGGAGCCCAAGACCGGGCTGTCCGGCGTCGAGGTGGTGATGACCAAGCTGCACGCGGGCGGCAAGTTCGGCGGCGGCTCGTACGCGGCCTCCGGCGGTCTGCACGGCGTCGGCGCCTCGGTGGTCAACGCGCTGTCCGCCCGGCTGGACGTCGAGGTGGACCGCTCCGGCACCACCCACGCGATCAGCTTCCGGCGCGGCACCCCCGGCGCCTACGCGGGGGAGGGGCCGGACGCGAAGTTCGAGCCCGGCAGCGGGATGACCAAGCGGGGCAAGTTCGCCAAGACCCGCACCGGCACCCGGATCCGCTACTGGGCGGACCGGCAGATCTTCCTCAAGGACGCCCGGCTCTCGCTGGAGTCGCTGCACAGCCGGGCCCGGCAGACCGCCTTCCTGGTCCCCGGCCTGACCATCGTGGTGCGCGACGAGCGGCTCACCGAGAGCGAGCAGGTCGCCGAGGAGACCTTCCGGTACGACGGCGGGATCAGCGAGTTCTGCGAGTTCCTGGCCCCCGACCGCCCGATCTCCGACGTGCTGCGGCTGCGCGGCGAGGGCACCTTCAAGGAGACCGTCCCGGTGCTCGACGAGCTCGGGCACATGACCCCCACCGAGGTCACCCGCGAGCTCGGGGTGGACATCGCGCTGCGCTGGGGCGCCGGCTACGACACCACCCAGCGCTCCTTCGTCAACATCATCTCCACCCCCAAGGGCGGCACCCACGTCACCGGCTTCGAGCGGCAGCTCGCCAAGACCGTCAACGAGGCGCTGCGGGCCGCCAAGCTGCTGCGGGTCGCCGAGGACGACATCACCAAGGACGACGCCCAGGAGGGCCTGACCGCGGTCATCACCGTCCGGCTGGCCGAGCCGCAGTTCGAGGGGCAGACCAAGGAGGTGCTCGGCACCTCGGCGGCCAACCGGATCGTCGCCGCGGTGGTCGCCAAGGAGCTGAAGGCGTTTCTGACCTCCACCAAGAAGGACGAGAAGCTGCA
This sequence comes from Kitasatospora sp. NRRL B-11411, assembly GCF_000721345.1. Taxonomy (NCBI): domain Bacteria; kingdom Bacillati; phylum Actinomycetota; class Actinomycetes; order Kitasatosporales; family Streptomycetaceae; genus Kitasatospora; species Kitasatospora sp. NRRL B-11411. The sequence continues at coordinate 97,376 of NZ_JOGH01000005.1, forward strand.
GGCCCGGGCGGTGCTGGAGAAGGTCGTCGCGGCCGCCCGGACCCGGGTCGCGGCCCGGCAGCACAAGGAGGCGCAGCGCCGCAAGACCGCGCTGGAGACCTCCTCGCTGCCCGCCAAGCTGGCCGACTGCCGCAGCGACGACGTGGACCGCAGCGAGCTGTTCATCGTCGAGGGCGACTCCGCGCTCGGCACCGCCAAGCTGGCCCGGAACTCCGAGTTCCAGGCGCTGCTGCCGATCCGCGGCAAGATCCTGAACGTCCAGAAGGCGTCCGTGAGCGACATGCTCAAGAACGCCGAGTGCGCCTCGATCATCCAGGTGATAGGAGCGGGCTCGGGCCGGACGTTCGACATCGACCAGGCCCGCTACGGCAAGGTCATCTTCATGGCCGACGCCGACGTCGACGGCTCGCACATCCGCACCCTGCTGCTGACGCTGTTCCACCGCTACATGCGGCCGATGGTCGAGCAGGGCCGGGTGTTCGCCGCGGTGCCGCCGCTGCACCGGATCGAGCTGACCAACCCCAAGCGCGGCCAGGAGAAGTACCACTACACCTACTCCGACGCCGAACTGCGGCGCACGCTGCTGCAGTTCCAGGGCAAGGGGCTGCGCTGGAAGGACCCGATCCAGCGCTACAAGGGCCTCGGCGAGATGGACGCCGACCAGCTGGCCGAGACCACCATGGACCCGCGGTTCCGGATCCTGCGCCGGATCAACCTGGGCGACCTGGACTCCGCGGAGAAGACCTTCGACCTGCTGATGGGCAACGACGTCGCGCCGCGGCGGGAGTTCATCGTCGACTCGGCGGCCACCCTGGACCGGTCCCGGATCGACGCCTGAGCGGCCCCGGTCCGCGGAGGGCTCTCCACCCCAGGGTGGAGAGCCCTCCGCGCGGTGGATCAACCCCCGCTCCGAGGACCGGCGGGCCCGCGGTCCGTAGCGTTCAGGGTGTCGAAACCACCCCGCCCGGGAGGCACCCGAAATGACCGCCCTGTCCGACGTCCTGATCGCCGCCGCCGTGATCGTCCTGGTGGTGGGCCGGCAGCTGCGGGCCCGCCGGCTGGACACCGAGCGCCGCTTCTGGCTGCTGCCGCTGGTGCTCGCCGCCGTCGCGCTGCGCGACCCGGTGCTGATCGACCCGCACCACCGGGTCGCCGCCGCCGTCCTGCTGGCCGGCTCGATGCTCACCACCGCCGGGATGGGCTGCGCCTGGGGCTGGACGGTGCGGATCTGGCGCGAGACGGACGGCACGCTGTGGAGCAAGGGCACCACCGTCACGGTGTTCGCCTGGGTCGGCGCGATCCTGATCCGGGCCGCCTGGTACGGGGTGGGCGCCGCGCTGCACGTCCACCAGTCCAGCAGCGTGCTGCTGCTCTCGCTGGGCCTGCTGCTGCTGGTCCGCTCGGCGGCCGTCCAGTGGCGGTCCCGGCAGCTGGGCGGCGGCAAGCTGCACGGCCTGGCCGCCTGACCGACCGTCACCACCCCGTCACCACCCCGCCGCCGGCCCCCGCAACGGGGGTCGGCGGCACCGCCGTCGAGCCGTCGAGAGAGGACCCGCAGGTGAGCACGCTGGACCGGTGGACCAGGTGGCCCGACCGGGACGTCCCGATCCGGGAGCGCGACTCGCGGGCCCGGATGGCGATCTCCTTCTTCGGCCGGCTCTGCATGCTGGGCGCCGTGGTGTTCGGGACCTTCGGCGAACTGCACTACCGGGGCTGGCTGGTGCTGGTCCCGATCGGCTGGATCGCCGCCGCCGCCGTGCTGTTCACCGGCTGGCACCACTTCTGCCGGGCCCAGCGGCTGTGGCCCACGCTGGCCTGCGCCGCCGGGCTGCTGGGGTACGCCGCGCTGGCCGACGAGGGCGGCGCCAGGACGCTGGCCTCGGTGATCTGGTGCGGACTCGCGGTGCTCGCCGTGGTCCGGCTGCCGCTGGCCGCCGGACTGCTCACCGCCGGTGCGGCGCTGGCCGGTTACGGCTTCGGCACGGACGACTCGCTGCTGGCCATGATGGCCGTCGCGGGCGGCATGGGCCTGCTCGGCTACCTGCTGCGGCTGGACGGCCAGGCCCGCTCCGCGCAGCGCGCCCTGCTCGCCCAGGAACGGGCCGCGCAGGTCGCGCAGGCCGAGAGCGCGGCGCTCGCCGAACGGGCCAGGATCGCCCGGGAGATCCACGACGTGCTGGCGCACAGCCTGTCCGCGCAGCTGGTGCACCTGGAGGCGGCCCGGCTGATGCTGGACGCCGGGGCCGAGCGGGCCGAGGTCCGCGAACGGGTGGTCGCCGCCCGGCGGATGGCGCAGGACGGGCTGGCCGAGACCCGGCAGGCGCTGTCCGCGCTGCGCGGCGAGTTCGCGCCGGTCGCCGAGTTCGTGGCCCAACTGGCCGCCGGGGCCGGGGCCGGGCTGGCCGTCGACGGGGTGCCCCGGCCGCTGCCCGCCGAGGCCGGGCTGGCGGTGCGCCGGGTCGCCCAGGAGGCGCTCACCAACGCCCGCAAGCACGCGCCCGGCAGCCGGGTGGACGTCCGGCTCGGCTACCGGGAGGACGAGGTGGAGCTGGTGGTGCGCAACTCCGGTGCCCCGCGCGGGGCCCACCCGGTGCTGGGCGGTAGCGGGAACGGGTACGGTCTGCTCGGGATGCGCGAACGCGCGGAACTGCTCGGCGGCGAACTGCTGGCGGGCCCCGAGGAGGGAGGGTGGCGCGTGCTGCTGCGGGTGCCGGCGTGACGGACGGACCGATCCGGGTGGTGGTCGCCGACGACCAGACCGTGGTGCGCGAGGGCATCGTGATGCTGCTCGGCCTGCTGCCGGGCATCACGGTGGTCGGCTCGGCGCCGGACGGCGAGGAGGCGCTGCGGCTGGTCGCCGAACACGCCCCCGACGTGGTGCTGATGGACCTGCGGATGCCGCGCTGCGACGGGGTGGAGGCGACCCGGCGGATCCGGGCCGAGCACCCCGGCACCGAGGTGGTGGTGCTCACCACCTACGCCGACGACGACTCGCTGTTCTCCGCGCTGCAGGCCGGCGCGCGCGGCTTCCTCACCAAGGACGCCGGCGCGGAGGAGATCGCCCGCGCCGTCGCGGACGTCCGCTCGGGCGCGGCCGGGCTCTCCCCGCAGGTCCAACTGCGGCTGCTGGAGCGGCTGTCGGGCGGGCCGGGGCCCGCCGCGCCACCGGCGTCCGTCGCGGCCCCGCCGGCACCCGCCGCCGCTCCGCCCGCACCGGCGGCCGGGTCCGCACCGGTGCCCGGGCGCCCGGCGCTGCCGGACGGGCTGACCCAGCGGGAGGCCGAGGTGCTGGCGCTGATCGCGGCCGGTCTGTCCAACGCGGAGATCGCCGGAAGGTTGTTCGTCAGCCCCGCAACGGTGAAAACACATATCAACAACCTTTTCGCCAAGACGGCGGTGCGGGACCGGGCCCAGGCCGTGGCGTACGCCTTCAAGCATGGAATTTCGGACGGTTCGTAAACCCACGTTCAGGTAGCTGGTTCGGGTGAACGTATCTGCGCGGGTTTCGTGGTGGGGTTTGTGACGCTCCATCATGGTTCGGTCGTAGTGACCGAATTGATGAGGTGTCGGCTGTGGCGCAGCAGGAGAGAGTCGACTGGTGGGCCGCGGCCGCCTCCCGGCCCCGGGTGGTGGGGCAGCGGCGGACCGCGGAACCGGCCCCGCCGGAGGAACGGGTCGGGCGGGAGGTCTACCGCAGCGTCCAGGACAGCGACGCGTTCCAGGAGATCAGGCGCGGCTACCGCTCGTTCGTCTTCCCGGCCAGCGCCGGGTTCCTGGCCTGGTACCTGCTGTTCGTCGCGGCCCAGGCGTTCGCGCCGGAGCTGATGCGCGAGCGGGTCGCCGGGCCGCTCAACCTGGCCTGGCTGCTCGGCCTCGGCCAGTTCGCCTCGACCTTCCTGCTGACCTGGCTCTACGCCCGCAACGCCCGCACCAAGCGCGACCGAGCAGCCCTCGAACTGCGCTGGGACACCCAGGACCAACTGCGATGACCCCACACCCCAGCCACGGCCTGGCGGTGGCCCTGTTCGCCGTCGTCGTCGCCGTCACCCTCACCATCACCGTCTGGGTCGGCCGCCGCGGCCACGCCGCCGAGGACTTCTACGCCGGCGGACGCGACTTCTCGCCGCTGCAGAACGGCTTCGCGCTCTCCGGCGACTACCTGTCCGCCGCGTCCTTCCTCGGCGTCACCGGCCTGATCGCGCTGTACGGCTACGACGGCGTGCTCTACAGCATCGGCTTCCTGGTCGCCTGGCTGGTCGTGCTGATGCTGGTCTCCGAACTCGTCCGCAACGCCGGCCGCTACACCCTGGCCGACGTGCTGGCGCTGCGGATGCGCCAGCGGCCGGTGCGCGCCGCGGCCGGACTGGCGTCCATGGTCGTCACCCTGATGTACCTGATCGCGCAGATGGTCGGCGCGGGCAGCCTGGTCGCCCTGCTGCTCGGCACCGACAGCGGCGCCGCCAAGGGCTGGACCATCGTCGCGGTCGGCGGCCTGATGATCGTCTACGTGACGGTCGGCGGGATGCGCGCCACCACCTGGATCCAGATCGTCAAGGCGTTCCTGCTGGTGGCCGGCTCGGTGCTGCTCACGGTGCTGGTGGTGGCCCGCTTCCACGGCGACTTCGGCGCGCTGATGAACGCCGCCGCGCAGCACAGCGGCGTCGGCGACAAGTACCTGGAACCCGGGCTGCGGTACGGCTCCAGCCCGATCAGCCGGCTCGACTTCGTCAGCCTCGGCCTCGCCCTGGTGCTCGGCACCGCGGGCCTGCCGCACATCCTCAGCCGCTTCTACACCGTGCCCACGGCGCGGGCCGCCCGGCGCTCCACGATGTGGGCGATCGGGCTGATCGGCTGCTTCTACCTGATGGCGATCGTGCTCGGCCTCGGGGCCGGCGCGGTGGTCGGGGCCAAGGCCGTCCGGGCCTCGAACCCGGCCGGCAACACGGCCGTCCCGCTGCTCGCCCTCGACCTCGGCGGCGGGCCGGACTCCACCTGGGGCCTGCTGCTGTTCGCGGTGATCTCCGCGATCGCCTTCGCCACCATCCTCGCCGTGGTGGCCGGCCTCACCCTGGCCTCCTCGGCGGCCTTCGCCCACGACCTGTACGCGCGGGCCTGGCGCCGCCCCGAGGAGCGGCAGGTCTCCGAGCGCGAGGAGGTGATCGCGGCCCGGATCTCCGCCGTCGTGATCGGCGGACTCGCCATCGTGCTCAGCCTGTTCGCGCAGCGGCTGAACGTCGCCTTCCTGGTCGGCCTGGCCTTCGCGGTGGCCGCCTCGGCCAACCTGCCGACCCTGCTGTACTCGCTGTTCTGGAAGCGGTTCACCACCCGCGGCGCGGTCTGGTCGGTGTACGGCGGCCTCGTCCCGGCGGTGGTGCTGGTGCTGTTCTCGCCGGTCGTCTCCGGCGCGAAGACCTCCGTGCTGCCCGGTCTGGACTTCCACTGGTTCCCGCTGGAGAACCCGGGCCTGGTCTCCATCCCGCTCGGCTTCCTGGCCGGTTGGCTGGGCACCGTCCTGGACCGGGAGCCGCCGGACGAGGACGGCTACGCCGAACTGGAGGTGCGCGCCCTGACCGGGGCGGGCGCCGCCTAGCGGCCGCGGAACGGCCGGGGCCGCGGCGGGAGTCGATCCTCCTGCCGCGGCCCCGGCCGTTCCGCGCGCGGTCAGGCGGAGAGGGCCTCCAGCGCGACGACGTCCATCCGGGACGGGGTGCCCGGGTTCTTGCCGCAGCTCTCCGGGCGCGGCGGCTCGCTGCGGGACTCGGTGACGGTGGCCCGCCAGCGGCGGCCGTCGGCGTGCCGCACCTCGACCGTCCAGGGGGAGCCGCCGGGGGACGGGTGCAGGGTCAGCGCGTCGGCGGCCGTCTCGCCGGACAGCTCGCGGACCGCCTGCTCGGCGGCCTGGGCCGGACGCGGCCAGTAGGAGCGGCCGCGGGAGTGCGCCGGGACGGTGTGGCCGGCCGCCGTCGCGGCCAGCACCTCCTTGGCGGACTCGGCGGTCAGCCGCCCGTACGCGTAGCCGTGCGGCAGCACCAGCACGGTCGGCGAGAAGCGGTGGCCGCCGAGGTGGGTGACCTCCCAGACCTCGCTGTGGCCGGCCGCGGCCAGGTCGGCGGCCAGCGGGCGGCCGAGCAGCGCGCAGCAGCGGTCGCGGCGGCCGTTGGTGCACACCAGGGCGATCGGGCCGCCGACGTGCGGGGCGCCGAAGGAGCCGTGGTCGCCCGCGCCGAGCGCGGCGAAGTCCAGGCCGAGCAGCTCGGCGGGGTCGGCGACGTGCCCGCGGCGGACCCACGGGTCGGCCGGCGAGGTGTGCGCGAGCAGCACCTCGTGCCGGGCCGTGGCGTCGCCGTCGGCGTGCCGGCCCGGGCGGCGGATCAGCGCGATCCGGACGCCGGTGCCGTCCGCGGCGGCCTCCAGGGCGGCCCCGAGGCCGGCGTCGAGGTGGCTCTCGGTCACCGCCCGCGCCCCCCACGGACCGGACTGCTCGATCAGCAGCCAGGTAGTGGCGGTGGCCGCGGTGGCGGCCAGCGGCTCGGCCAGTTCGTGCGACAGCGTCGTACAGGTGCTCACCCGCCCCACCCTAGTGCGAACCGCCGCCCGGGCAGGGACGGGGCGGAGACGGCGGGCCCCGGGCCCCGTGCGGGGCCCGGGGCGGGGGTCACATCCGGGTGCCGACCGCGCCGATCGGGGACGGGACGGGGGTGCCGGAGCCGTCGCGGCGCGGGTCGCGCTCGGGGAGCGCGACGGGCCGGCCGGTGGTGGTCGCGCCGAGGGCGGGCAGCGGGCCGGCCCAGGCGAAGGCGAGGCCGTCCTCGCCGCGCAGGAAGCGCTGGCAGCGGACGCCGCCGGTGGCCCGGCCCTTGCGCGGGTACTGGTCGAACGGGGTGAGCTTCCAGCTGGTCTGCTCCTCGCCGGCCAGCGTGCCGGAGGCGGCCGCGACCGACAGCACCACCGCGTCCTGCGCCGGGTCGACCGCGGCGAAGGAGAGCACCTTCGCGCCGTCGGCCAGCTTGATGCCGGCCATGCCGCCGGCCGGGCGGCCCTGCGGGCGGACCTGGCCGGCCGGGTAGCGCAGCAGCTGGGCGTCGGAGGTGATGAAGACCAGGTCCTCCTCGCCGGTGCGCAGTTCGACCGCGCCGACCACGGCGTCGCCGTCCTTGAGCGCGATCACCTCGAACTCGTCCTTGTTGGCGGGCCATTCGGGCACCACCCGCTTGACCGTGCCCTGCACGGTGCCGAGCGCCAGGCCGGGGGAGGACTCGTCCAGGGTGGTCAGCGCGATCGGCCGCTCGTCGGCCTCCAGCCGGAGGAACTCGGAGACCGCCGCGCCGCCGGACAGCGTCGAGGTGCCGGGGGGCAGCGCGGGCAGGTCGATCACCGGCAGGCGCAGCACCCGGCCGGCCGTGGTGACCAGGCCGACGTCGCCGCGGGCGGTGGCGGGGACGGCGGAGGCCAGCACGTCGTGCCTGGCGCGGGCCGCGTCCTGCTCGCCGACCGGCTCCAGGTCGAAGGTGCGGGCCAGCAGCCCGGTGGAGGAGAGCAGCACCCGGCACGGGTCGTCGGCGACCTCCAGCGGCACCGACAGCGCGGCGGACGGCACCGAGCCGGCCTCCAGCAGCACGGTGCGCCGCTCGGTGCCGAACTGCTTGGAGACGGCCGCGAGTTCGGAGGAGACCACGGAGCGCAGCTTGGTGTCGGACTCCAGGATCTCGGTCAGCTCGGCGATCTCCTTGAGCAGCTTGGCCTGCTCGGCCTCCAGCTCGACCCGGTCGAAGCGGGTGAGCCGGCGCAGCGGGGTGTCCAGGATGTACGCGGTCTGGATCTCGGAGATGCCGAAGCGCTCCATCAGCCGGTCCTTGGCCTGGCCCGCGTCGTCGCTGCTGCGGATGATCGCGATCACCTCGTCGATGTCGACCAGCGCGACCAGCAGGCCCTCGACCAGGTGCAGCCGGTCCTGGCGCTTGCGGCGGCGGAAGTCGCTGCGCCGCTTGACCACCGTGAAGCGGTGGTCGACGTAGACCTCCAGCAGCTCCTTGAGGCCCAGCGTCAGCGGCTGCCCGTCGACCAGCGCGACGTTGTTGATGCCGAAGGTCTCCTCCATCGGCGTCAGCTTGTACAGCTGCTCCAGCAGCGCCTCGGGGACGAAGCCGTTCTTCACCTCGATGACCAGGCGCAGGCCGTGCTCGCGGTCGGTGAGGTCCTTGACGTCGGCGATGCCCTGCAGCTTCTTCGCGTTGACCAGGTCCTTGATCTTGCCGATCACCTTCTCCGGGCCGACCGAGTACGGCAGTTCGGTGACCACGATGCCCTTGCGGCGGGCGGTGACGTTCTCGATCGAGGTGGTGGCGCGGATCTTGAAGGTGCCGCGGCCGGACTCGTACGCGTCCCGGATGCCGGAGAGGCCGACGATCCGGCCGCCGGTGGGCAGGTCGGGGCCGGGGACGAACCGCATCAGGGCGTCGAGGTCCGCGGAGGGGTGCTTGATCAGGTGCCGGGCGGCGGCGACCACCTCGGACAGGTTGTGCGGCGGCATGTTGGTGGCCATGCCGACCGCGATCCCGGTGGCGCCGTTGACCAGCAGGTTCGGGAACGCCGAGGGGAGCACCTGGGGCTCCTGCTCGGAGCCGTCGTAGTTCGGGCCGAAGTCGACGGTGTCCTCGTGGATCGACTCCACCAGCGACATCGAGGCCGCGGTCAGCCGCGACTCGGTGTAGCGCATCGCGGCCGGCGGGTCGTCGTTGCCGAGCGAGCCGAAGTTGCCGTGGCCGTCGATCAGCGGCAGCCGCATCGAGAACGGCTGCGCCAGGCGCACCACGGCGTCGTAGATCGAGGCGTCGCCGTGCGGGTGCAGCCGGCCCATCACCTCGCCGACCAGGCGCGCGCACTTGACGTGGCCGCGCTCCGGGCGCAGGCCCATCTCGTTGGCCTGGTAGAGGATCCGGCGGTGCACCGGCTTGAGGCCGTCCCGGGCGTCCGGCAGGGCCCGGGAGTAGATCACCGAGTAGGCGTACTCCAGGAACGAGCCCTGCATCTCGTCCACGACATCGACGTCGAGGATCCGCTCCTCGAAGTCACCGGGCGGCGGGGTGGGCGAACTGCGGCGGGCCATCGCTGCGGGGCTCCCTTGCGGTACATGCGGGACATGGGGGTGGGCGGACGCGGGCGCGAACGCCCCCCATTGTGGACCCTCGGTGGGACAGCACCCGTCACCCGGGCCGCTTCCGCCGCTGGCGAACGCGTCCCGCTCCCGGACACCTGACGGCGGCACCCGGCGTTGCACCACAATGGGGACGTCACACGCCCCCGGCCCGGAACACTCCGGAACCGACGACGGGAAGGACCCCGCATGGCCAACCCCGCGCCCGCAAGCGGCCTCGCCATCACCGAACACCGCCTGGCCAACGGCCTGCGGGTGGTGCTCTCCGAGGACCACCTCACCCCGGTCACGGCGGTGTGCCTGTGGTACGACGTGGGCTCCCGACACGAGGTCAAGGGGCGCACCGGCCTCGCCCACCTCTTCGAGCACCTGATGTTCCAGGGCTCGGCGAACGTCTCCAACAACGGCCACTTCGAACTGGTCCAGGGCGCCGGCGGCTCGCTCAACGGCACCACCAGCTTCGAGCGCACCAACTACTTCGAGACCATGCCCGCCCACCAACTGGAGCTCGCGCTCTGGCTGGAGGCCGACCGGATGGGCTCGCTGCTGGCCGCGCTGGACGAGACGTCCATGGAGAACCAGCGCGACGTGGTGAAGAACGAGCGCCGCCAGCGCTACGACAACGTGCCCTACGGCACCGCGTTCGAGAAGCTCACCGCGCTGTCCTTCCCCGACGGCCACCCCTACCACCACACCCCGATCGGCTCGATGGCCGACCTGGACGCCGCCACGCTGGAGGACGCCCGGTCGTTCTTCCGCACCTACTACGCGCCCAACAACGCGGTGCTGGCGATCGTCGGCGACCTCGACCCGGAGCAGACCATCGCCTGGGTGGAGAAGTACTTCGGCTCGATCCCGGCCCACGACGGCAAGCAGCCGCCGCGCGACGGCGCCCTGCCGGAGACCCTCGGCGCCGAGGTGCGCGAGCTGGTCCGCGAGGACGTGCCGTCCCGCGCCCTGATGGCCGCCTACCGGCTCCCGCACGACGGCACCCGGGAGGCCGACGCCGCCGACCTGGCGCTCACCATCCTGGGCAGCGGCGAGTCCTCCCGCCTCTACAACCGGCTGGTGCGCCGCGACCGCACCGCCGTCGCGGCCGGCTTCGGCCTGCTGCGGCTGGCCGGCGCGCCCTCGCTCGGCTGGCTGGACGTCAAGGCGGGCGGCGAGGCCACCCTGGAGCAGATCGACGCGGCCGTCGACGAGGAGCTGGCCCGGTTCGCCGCCGAGGGCCCCACCGCCGAGGAACTCGAACGGGCCCAGGCGCAGATCGAGCGCGAGTGGCTGGACCGGCTCACCACGGTGGCCGGCCGGGCCGACGAACTCTGCCGCTACGCCGTCCTGTTCGGCGACCCGAAGCTGGTCAACAGCGCCCTGCCGAAGGTCCTCGACGTCACCGCCGAGGAGGTCCGGGCGGTCGCCGCCGCCCGGCTGCGCCCCGACAACCGGGCCGTGCTGGTGTACGAGCCGACCGGCGGCGACGCCGACGACAGCAACGACAGCGACGAGGAGGCGGCGGCGTGAGCGACTACACCCCCGCGATGGAGTTCCACCCGCAGCCGCAGCCCGGCACCCCCACCCCGTGGGCGTTCCCGGCACCCGAGCGGCTCACCCTGGCCAACGGGCTGACGGTGCTGCACTCCCACCGCCCCGGCCAGCAACTGGTCGCCGTGGACGTGGTGCTGGACGCGCCGCTGGCCGCCGAGCCGGAGGGCCTGGACGGCGTCGCCTCGATCCTGTCCCGGGCACTGTCCGAGGGCACCGACACGCTCAGCGCCGAGGAGTTCGCGGGCGAGCTGGAGCGGGCCGGCGCCACCCTGGACGCGCACGCCGACCACCCGGCGATCCGGGTCTCGCTGGAGGTCCCGGCCTCCCGGCTGGAGCGCGGCCTGACCCTGCTCGGCGACGCGCTGCGCGCCCCCGCGCTGCCCGCCGACGAGATCGAGCGGCTGGTCGCCAACCGCCTCGACGAGATCGTCCACGAGCAGGCCAACCCGGCCCGGCGCGCCGCCAAGGCGCTGTACGCCGAGCTGTTCCCGGCCGCCGACCGGCTGTCCCGGCCGCGGTCCGGCAGCGCCGACACCGTCAAGCGGATCGACCGGGACGCGGTCAAGGCGTTCTACGACGCCCACCTGCGCCCGTCCACCGCCACCGCCGTGGTGGTCGGCGACCTCACCGGCGTCGAGCTGGCCGGGTTGCTGGAGTCCACCCTGGGCCGGTGGACCGCGGAGGCCCGGGAGCCGGCCGTGCACGGCCCGGTGGCGGGCGACGACACCGGGCGGGTGGTCATCGTCGACCGGCCCGGCTCGGTCCAGACCCAGCTGCTGATCGGCCGGATCGGCCCGGACCGGCACGACCCGGTGTGGGCCGCGCAGGTGCTCGGCACCTACTGCCTCGGCGGCACCCTCACCTCCCGGCTGGACCGCGTGCTGCGCGAGGAGAAGGGCTACACCTACGGCGTGCGGGCGTTCGCCCAGGCGCTGCGCTCGTCCGCCGACGGCACCGGCCGCGGGCTGCTGGCGATCAGCGGCTCGGTGGACACCGAGTCCACCGCGCCCGCGCTGCAGGACACCTGGACCATCCTGCGGACGCTGGCCGCCGAGGGCCTGACCGACGCCGAGCGGGAGGAGGCCGTGCAGTTCCTGGTCGGCGTCGCCCCGCTGAAGTTCGAGACGGCCGGCTCGGTCGCCGCGACCCTGGCCGACCAGGTCGAGCAGTACCTGCCGGACACCTACCAGGCGGACTTCTACCGGAAGCTGGCCGAGCTGGACACCGCGGCCGCCACCCGCGCCGTGGTCGCCGCGTTCCCGCCGGACCGGCTGGTCACCGTGCTGGTCGGCGACGCCTCGGTGATCGCCGAGCCGGTCAAGGCGCTCGGCATCGGGGACGTCACGGTCCTCGCCAACTAGCCGTCCGCGCACGGGGGTCCGACGGGGCGTCAGCCCCGCCGGGCCCTCGGCTTTCCCGCCCGTTTTTAATGCCTTGCGCCCTCTCGGCGCGGCGTGGGTAGATATCCCCGACCGGGCGACAGCCGCGCGGTCGGACACAGTGCGGAAGGAGGCGGTCACCATGCGGGTCGAGCCACGACGACGCTCCCCGAGGCTGCCCTTCCGTTGCTCCCTCCGCACCGCCTGAGCAGTTCCCCGCGCAGCGCCCGTCCGCTGCCCGCGGCCCCGGAGCACCGGGCCGCCCCCGATCTTCCCCGCCGCCGCACCGGGCCCTTCCGTGCGGCACCATGAACCCATCCGACCCAGGAGGTCGAACCCCCATGTCGTACACCGAGGTACCCGGCGTCCGCGTCCCGATCCGGATGTGGACCGACCCGGCCACCGTCGAGGGCCAGGCCATGGAGCAACTGCGCAACATCAGCACGCTGCCCTGGCTGCACGGCCTCGCCGTGATGCCGGACGTCCACCTGGGCAAGGGGGCGACGGTCGGCTCCGTCATCGCGATGAAGGGCGCGGTCTGCCCGGCCGCGGTCGGCGTCGACATCGGCTGCGGGATGACGGCCGTGAAGTCCTCGCTGACCGCGAAGGACCTCCCCGACGACCTGTCGCACCTGCGGCACCGGATCGAGCAGGCCATCCCGGTCGGCCGCGGCCTGCACGGCGACCCGGTCGACCCGGGCAAGCTGCACGGGCAGTCCACCGCCGGCTGGGCCGACTTCTGGCAGCGCTTCGACGGCATCGCCCCCGAGGTGCGCTGGCGGCGCGAGCGGGCCGCCCAGCAGATGGCCACCCTCGGCGGCGGGAACCACTTCATCGAGCTCTGCCTGGACGACGACGGCGCGGTCTGGCTGATGCTGCACTCCGGGTCGCGCAACATCGGCAAGGAGCTCGCCGAGCACCACATGTCGATCGCCCAGGCGCTGCCGCACAACCAGGGCCTGATCGACCGTGACCTCGCGGTCTTCATCGCCGACACCCCGCAGATGGCCGCCTACCGGTCGGACCTCTTCTGGGCGCAGGAGTACGCCAAGCACAACCGGGCGCTGATGATGGCCCTGTTCCAGGGCGCGGTCCGCCGCGAACTGCCCAAGGCCAAGCCGACGTTCGGCGAGATGATCTCCTGCCACCACAACTACGTGGCCGAGGAGCGCTACGACGGCGTCGACCTGCTGGTCACCCGCAAGGGCGCGATCCGGGCCGGCTCCGGCGAGTACGGGATCATCCCGGGCTCGATGGGCACCGGTTCGTACATCGTGAAGGGCCTGGGGAACACCGCCTCGTTCAACTCGGCCTCGCACGGCGCCGGCCGGAAGATGAGCCGGAACGCCGCCAAGAAGCGCTTCACCACGGCGGACCTGGTCGCGCAGACGGCGGGCGTCGAGTGCCGCAAGGACTCCGGCGTGGTCGACGAGATCCCCGGCGCGTACAAGTCGATCGAGAAGGTGATCGAGCAGCAGCGGGACTTGGTCGAGGTGGTGGCGCACCTCAAGCAGGTGATCTGCGTGAAGGGCTGACGCCCCGTCAACTCCCTCGCGGGTCGCGCTCCGGGGCGAAGAAGTACCGGTCCATCATCAGCGCCGCGTCCGCGAGGACCTCCGGATCGCCGTCCGGGTCCTCGCGGAACGCCACGCTGAGCAGCTGGATGCCCACGGTCACCGCCAGGCCCGCCCGGCGGCGGGTCCCGGCGGTGTCGGCCAGGCCGAACGAGGCGACCAGCACCTGGTGCACCCGGGCGGCGATCAGCGCGTCCACCTCGTCGCTCAGGTCCACCAGCGAGGGGATCTTCGGGCTGTGGAACCACGACTGCCGGTAGCCGGGCAGCGCCCGCAGCCGGTTCGCGTACGCCTCGACCACCCCGGCCAGGAAGCGCTCGGAGGACGCCCCGCAGGCCGCCACCGCCTCCGGGGCGGTGGCGGCCTCCAGCAGCCGCAGGTCGCCCTCCATCCAGCTGTGCTCCAGCGTCTCCAGCACCGCCTCCTTGTCCGGGAAGAACCGGTACAGCGCCCCGACCGACATCCCGGCCTCGGCCGCGATCTGCTTGGTGCTGAGCTGCTCGAACGGCACGGTCTCCAGCAGCCGGGCCGTGGTGGCCAGGATGCGGGCGAACTTCTCGCGGCTGCGCTGCTGCTGCGGCTCGCGGACCAGGGGGGACACGGCTGGCTCACTCTCCTCGTACGGCGCCGGGCGGGCAGGGCCCTTGACGCGCCACAAGAACATGAACGATATTCTCGTTCATGTTATTGCGCGGCTTTCCCACCCTCTGGGCGTCCGTCACCATATCCAGCCTCGGCGACGGCATGCGCTTCGTCGCCCTCCCGCTGCTCGCCGTCGGGCTCACCGACGACGCGCGACTGATCGCCCTGGTCGCGCTGGCCGGACAGCTGCCCTCGCTGCTGCTCGCCCTCCCCGCCGGGGCCTGGGCCGACCGGACCGACCGCCGCCGGATGCTCCTCTGGTCGGACGCCGCCCGCACCCTCGTGGTCGGCGCCCTGGCCGTCGCGGTGGCCGCGGACGCCGTCCGGATCGGCTGGCTGGTGCTGGCGGCCCTGCTGCTCGGCGCCGGGGACGTCGTCTACGGCGCGGGCTGGTCGGGCATGGTCCCCACCCTCGTCCCGCCCGCCGGGCGCGCCCGGGCCAACTCCCGCTTGCAGGCCGGGGCCCTGATCGCCGACACCCTGCTCGGCACCCCGCTCGGCGCGGTCCTGTTCGGGCTGGCCGCGGTCCTCCCGCTCGCCGTCGACAGCCTCTCCTTCGCCGTCGCGGCCGCCCTGGTGCTCCTGCTGCGCGGCGACTTCCGTCCCGGCGGAGCGGGGCCGCTCCCCGCCCGGGCCCCACTGGGGCAGCAGGTCGCGGAGGCGCTGCGCTGGCTGCGCGACCGCCCCGTCCTGTTCCGGCTCTGCCTCGCCCGCGGCCTCACCGGTGCGGTCGCCTCCGGGCTGATCGCCGTCCTGGTCCTCTACGCGGGCCGCGCCCAGCACCTCGGCCCGACCGGGTTCGCCCTGCTGGTCGCCGTGTTCGCCGTCGGCGGCCTGCTCGGCAGCGCCCTCACCCCGCGGCTGCTGCACCGCTGGGGCGCCCGCGCCACCATGGTCGCGGGCGTCCTCGGCTCGGGGGTCTGCGCCCTGCTCATGGCGCTCGCCCCCACCCCCGCGGTCTCCGCCCTCGCCGTCGCCGGCTACGGCGCCACCGACTTCGCCTGGGCGATCGGCGGGCTGACCCTCCGCCAGTCCCAGGTCCCGTCCCGCCTGTTGGGCCGGATCTCGATGGCCTACCAGCTCGTCTTCAGCGCCGCGGGTGCGGCGGGCGCCGCCCTCGCCGGGCTCCTCGCCCACCAGTGGGGCCCCCGGGCCCCCTACTTCGCGGGCGCGGCCCTGCTGCTCGCCGTCCCCCTGCTGCTGCCGGGAGCCCGCCGCGAGGCGGAGGGCTGGGCGCTCGCCGAGAGCTGAAGAGGAGGGGGCGGGGGCGCCGCCAGGGGCTCGGGGAGCGGCGGGTCCGTGCGGCCGGGTGCGGGGGAACCGAACCGGAAGCCGGTGCGCGCCCCGGCCGCGCACCGCCGGCAGCGCCGGGCTCCCCGCGCCCCTGAACGCCGGGCCGTTACGCGGCGGGCAGCTCGTCCAGGCCCTCCTGGACCAGCTTGGCGACGCGGTCGAGGGCGGCGTCGGCGCCGTCCGCGTCGGCGGCCAGCACGACGGTGTCGCCGCCGGCCGCGCCGAGGGCGAGCAGGCCGAGCATGGAGCCGGCGTTGACGGGGCTGCCGCCCTCCTTGGCGATGGTCATCGGGACGCCGGTGGAGGTGACGGCCTTGACGAAGATGGAGGCGGGACGGGCGTGCAGGCCCTCGGCCCAACCGATGGTGACGCGGCGCTCAGCCATGAGAGGTGCCTTTCACGTGGTGCAGGGTGGTGCAGGGTTGTCTAGACCAGTGTTGCACGCCCGGACACGGCGGGCCCGTCGGTACGGGACGGCGGAACCGCGGAACCGCGGGCCACCGGACCGCAGAACCGCGGAACCGCGGGGCGGCAGGCCCAGCGTGCCGTGCCCGGCAGGCCGGGCGCCATCAGGCTCGCCGACGACTACGCTGGCGGGCGTGGAGCACGAGCGCGCACCGGTCGACAACGGGTACCCCCAGCACTGGGAGGCGGACGTCCTGCTGCGCGACGGCGGGACGGCCCGGATCCGCCCGATCACCGCGGACGACGCCGAGCGGCTGGTCGAGTTCTACGAGCAGGTCTCGGACCAGTCGAAGTACTTCCGGTTCTTCGCCCCGTACCCGCACCTGTCCGACAAGGACGTCCGCCGCTTCACCCGGCACGACTACGTGAACCGGGTCGGCCTGGCACTGGTGGTGCGGGACAGCTTCGTCGCCACCGTCCGCTACGACCGGACCGACAAGGACGGCATGCCGTCCACCACCGGCACCGACGCCGAGGTCGCCTTCCTGGTCCAGGACGCCCACCAGGGCCGGGGCATCGCCTCCGCGCTGCTGGAGCACATCGCGGCGGTCGCCCAGGAGCGCGGCATCCGCCGGTTCACCGCCGAGGTGCTGCCGGAGAACCGCAAGATGGTGAAGGTCTTCACCGACGCCGGCTACACCCAGCGGCGCAGCTTCGCCGACGGCGTGGTGCACCTGGAGTTCGACCTGGAGCCGACCGCCGCCTCGCTCGCCGTGATGCGGGCCCGCGAGCACCGGGCCGAAGCCCGTTCCGTGCAGCGGCTGCTGACGCCCCGTTCGATCGCGGTGATCGGCGTCTCGCGCAACCCGCAGTCGGTCGGCCGGGCGCTGCTGCGCGACGTCCGCTCCGGCTTCGACGGCCCGGTGTACGCCGTCAACCGGGGCGCCGAGCCCGGCACCGTGCTGGAGGGCGTGCCGACGCACCGCTCGGTGCTGGACGTCCCCGGTCCGGTCGACCTCGCGGTGATCGCGGTGCCCGAGCCCGCCGTCCCCGGCGCGGTCGCCGAGTGCGGGGCGCACGGCGTGCAGGGCCTGGTGGTGGTCAGCGCCGGGTACGCCGAGACCGGCCCGGACGGGCGGGACCGGCAGCGGGCCCTGGTGCGGCAGGCCCGGGCGGCCGGCATGCGGGTGATCGGCCCGAACGCGTTCGGCCTGGTCAACACCGACCCCGAGCACCGGCTGAACGCCTCGCTGGCCCCCGCGCTGCCCGACCGCGGGCCGTTCGGCGTGTTCTGCCAGTCCGGCGCGATCGGCGTGGCCCTGCTGGAGGCCGCCCACCGCCGCGGCATGGGCATCTCCTCGTTCGCCTCGGTCGGCAACCGCGCCGACGTCTCCGGCAACGACCTGCTGCAGTACTGGGAGGAGGACGCCGCCACCGAGGTGGTGCTGCTCTACTTCGAGTCCTTCGGCAACCCGCGCAAGTTCACCCGGATCGCCCGCCGACTGGCCGCCGGCAAGCCCGTGGTGGTGCTCAAGGGCGCCCGGCACACCGGCAGCCTGCCGCCCGGCCACGCCGTCCAGCCCGCCGCGACCCGGCTGCGCGACAGCACCGTGGACGCCCTGTTCCAGCAGGCCGGGGTGATCCGGGTGGACACCATCACCGAGCTCTTCGACACCGGCGAACTGCTCGCCGGACAGCCGCTGCCCCGCGGCAACAAGGTCGCCGTGGTCGGCAACTCCGACTCGCTCGGCCTGCTCACCTACGACACCTGCCTGAGCGCCGGACTGCGCCCCCGCACCCCCGTCGACCTGACCACCGGCGCCACCGGCGAGAACTTCCGGGTCGCCCTGGACACCGCGCTCGCCGACCCGCACACCGACGCGGTGATCGCCGTCGCCATCCCGCCGATCGGCGTGCACGGCCCCGGCCCGGCGCCGGAACTCGTCGAGGACGACCCCGAGATCGCCCAGGCCCTGCTGGACGCCGCCGTCCGCGGCCGGGAACTCGGCAAACCGCTGCTGCTCGCCCACCTCGCCCTGCCCGCGCTGGTCGCCCGGCTCCGCGCCGGGGGCGTGCCCGCCTACCCGGCGCCCGAGCGCGCCGTGCACGCCCTGGCCGACGCCGTCCGCTACGCGAAGTGGCGCCGGCGCAACGCCGAGGCCGAGGAGACCGCCCGGGTCCCCGAACTGGAGGGCGTCGACGAGCACGCCGCCCGCGCCCTGGTCGAACGCGCGCTGTCCGGCCGGGAGGCGGTCGCCGCCCGGCTGCAGTCCGGCGGCGCCCGGGTCACCCTGCCCGACCCCGAGGCCGCCGACCTGCTCGGCCACTACGGCATCCCGGTCAGCCCGACGCTGCCCGCCCCCGACGAGGCCGCCGCCGTCAAGGCGGCCACCGCGCTCGGTTACCCCGTTGCGCTGAAGGCCACCGCCGAGCACCTGCGGCACCGGCCCGACCTGGGCAGCGTCCGGCTCGACCTGACCAGCGAGGCCGAACTGCGCCGCGCCCACCGCGAACTGGACGCGCTGCTCGGCGGCGCCGCGCAGGCCGAACTGGTCGTGCAGCGGCTCGCCCCGCGCGGCGTGGACACCGTGATCGGCGCGGCCGTCGACCCCGCCGTCGGCACCATCCTGTCCTTCGGCCTGGCCGGCGCCCCCGCCGAACTGCTCGGCGACGTCGCCCACCGCCTGGTCCCGGCCACCGACCGGGACGTCGCCGAACTGATCCGCGAAGTCCGGGCCGCCCCGCTGCTGTTCGGCTGGCGCGGCGCCGAGGCCGTCGACACCGGCGCGCTGGAGGAGGTGCTGCTGCGGGTCTCCCGCCTCGTCGACGACCTGCCCGAGATCGCCGCGGTCGACCTGGAGCCCGTCGTGGTCGCCCCGCACGGCCTGACCGTGCTCGGCGCCCGGGTCCGGATCGCCCCGCTGCCGGTCCGGACCGATCTGGGACCGCGCGCCATGAGCACGCTGTAATCTTGCGTGGTTGCCCGCTCGCCAGGACCGGGCGGCCCCCGGCGGAGCGAAGGCCGGGCGAACCCGGCGCAGTGCCACCCGCCGGAGCGGCGGGACATGCCAGGATGGAGATATGGCGAAGACCGGTACCACCACGCAGGACCTGCGGTCCGCGATCGAGCGCAGCGGCTACTACCCGGCGCTGGTCTCCGAGGCGGTGGAGTCCGCGGTGGGCCCCGAGCCGATCACCTCGTACCTGGTGCACCAGGAGACCACCTTCGACGCCAACGAGGTCCGCCGGCACGTCACCGTGCTGGTGCTCACCGCGTCGCGCTTCGTGGTCAGCCACACCGACGAGCAGAACGGCGACGCGGCCACCCCCGTCCCGTACGCCACCACCTCCACCGAGACCGTCCGCCTGGACCGGATCACCTCCGTGGTGGTCAGCCGCATGGTCGCCAACCCCGAGACGTACACCCCCGGCACCCCGCCGCGCGAGGTCGTGCTGACCATCGGCTGGGGCGCCGTGCAGCGCCTCGACCTGGAGCCGGCCGGCTGCTCCGACCCGAACTGCGAGGCGGACCACGGCTACACCGGCTCCGCCACCGCCGACGACCTGTCGCTGCGGGTCAGCGAGGCCGGGGACGGGCCGGAGACGGTCGCCCAGGCGCTGGTGTTCGCCCGGGCGCTGTCCGAGGCGACCGTGGCCAACGGCTGAGCCGGGACATGCACGACGACGCCTACGAGCTGCTCGACCCGGCCGACGCCCCCGCCCCGCGCTACGGCTGCGCCGCGCTCTCCGACCTGCTGCCCACGCTGGCGGCGGGCCTCGGCGTGCCCGGCTACCGCCCGGCGCTGCCGCTGGAGCCCGCCGACCGGGTCTGCGTGTTCCTGGTCGACGGCCTCGGCTGGGAGCTGATCCGGGCCAACCCGGACTGGGCGCCGTTCCTCACCTCGCTGACGGCCGGGCGCTCCCCGATCACCGCGGGCTTCCCGTCCACCACCGCCACCTCGCTGGCCTCGGTCGGCACCGGCCTGCCGCCCGGGCAGCACGGCCTGGCCGGGTACACGGTGGCGATCCCGGACAGCGGGCGGCTGATGAACCAGCTGCGCTGGAACCCGCCGGTCGACCCGCAGGCCTGGCAGCCCTACCCCACCGTCTTCGAGCGGGCCCACCAGGCCGGGGTGGCCACCGCGCAGGTCTCCTCCCCGCTGTTCGCCTCCACCCCGCTCACCCAGGTCGCGCTCTCCGGCGGCACCTTCCTCGGCCGCACCACCGGCGAGGAGCGGATGGACCGGGCCGCCGCCTGGCTGGCCGAGCACGACCGCGCCCTGGTCTACACGTACCTGAGCGAACTCGACGCCGCCGGGCACCGGTTCGGCGTCGACTCCGACGAGTGGCGGCTCACCCTCTTCACGGTCGACCGCCTCGCCCGCCGGCTGGCCGAGCAGCTCCCGCCGCGCTCCGCGCTGTACGTCACCGCCGACCACGGCATGATCGACGTCGCCCCGGAGAACCGGATCGACTTCGACGAGGACTGGGAGCTCTCGGCCGGCGTCGCGCTGCTCGGCGGCGAGGGCCGGGCCCGGCACGTCTACGCCCACCCCGGCGCGGCCGCCGACGTGCACGCGGTGTGGAGCGAGGTGCTGGGCGAGCAGATGTGGGTCGCCACCCGCGAACAGGCCGTCGCCGCGGGCTGGTTCGGTCCCACGGTGGACGAGCGCGTGCTGCCCCGGATCGGCGACGTGGTCGCCGCCGCCCGCGACGACATCGCCGTCGTCGCCACCCGCAGCGAGCCCGGGGAGTCCCAGATGGTCGGCCTGCACGGTTCGATGACCCCCGTCGAACAGCTCGTGCCGCTGCTCGAAGTCCGCGGCTGAGCCCGCCCGTTGACCCCCTCGCCCGAAAGGCTGACGCTCCGCCATGGCTGAATTGGTGTTCTTCTCGGGCACGATGGACTGCGGCAAGTCGACGCTGGCCCTCCAGATGGACCACAACCACGCCGCCCGCGGCCGCCAGGGCATCATCTTCACCCGCCACGACCGGGCCGGCGCCGCCACCATCTCCAGCCGCCTCGGCCTGCGCGCCGACGCCGTCGAGGTCGGCGACGTCTTCGACTTCCAGGCGTACGTCGTCCACCTGCTCTCGGCCGGCGGCAAGGTCGACTACCTGATCTGCGACGAGGCACAGTTCTTCTCCGCCGGGCAGATCGACCAACTCGCGCGGATCGTCGACGAGTTGGGCATCGACGTGTTCACCTTCGGGATCACCACCGACTTCCGCACCAAGCTGTTCCCCGGCTCCCAGCGGCTGATCGAGCTCGCCGACCGGGTCGAGGTCCTCCAGGTCGAGGCGCTCTGCTGGTGCGGCGCCCGGGCCACCCACAACGCCCGCACCGTCGGCGGCGTCATGGTCGTCGAGGGCGCCCAGGTGGTGGTCGGGGACGTCGCCGTCAACGAGGACGAGATCGGCTACGAGGTGCTCTGCCGCCGCCACCACCGCCGCCGCCTCACCGCCGCCACCGCCCGGGCCGCGGTCCTCTCCCCGGACGTGCTCCCCTTCGAGGGCTGACCATCCGTCAGGAACGTTTCCCCGGGTGACACGGGATCGCCCGGCCCGCCCCGCGCGCCGCGTCCGCGCGCCACAATGGCGGCATGACCTCGCCCCTGATCAGCGTCGCCGAACTCGCCACCGCGCTCGGCTCCGACCGGCCCCCCGTCCTGCTCGACGTCCGTTGGGCGCTCGGCGGCCCGCCCGGCGCCGAGGAGTACGCCGCGGGCCACCTGCCCGGCGCGCACTACGTCGACCTGGACCGCGAACTCGCCGACCCGCCCGGCCCGGCCGGCCGCCACCCGCTGCCCGACCCGGACCGCCTCGCCGCCGCCCTGCGCCGGGCCGGCGTCGCAGCCGAGCGCCCCGTCGTCGCCTACGACGCCGGGCCCGCGCTCTCCGCCGCCCGCGCCTGGTGGCTGCTGCGCTGGGCCGGCCACGGCGACGTCCGGGTCCTGGACGGCGGCCTCGCCGCCTGGACCGCCGCCGGGCACCCGCTCAGCACCGACACCCCGCCCCCCGGCGACGGCGACTTCAAGGCCGACCCCGGCCACCTGCCCACCGTCGACGCGGCCGGCGCGGCCGAACTCGCCCGCACCGGCCTGCTGCTCGACGCCCGGGCCGGCGAGCGCTACCGCGGCGAGACCGAGCCCGTCGACCCGAGGGCCGGGCACATCCCCGGCGCGGTCTCCGCCCCCACCGCCGAGAACCTCGGCCCCGACGGCCGCTTCCTGCCCCCGGCCGCACTGGCCGAGCGGTTCGCCGCCCTGCACGTCACCGACCCGGCCCGCACCGCCGTCTACTGCGGCTCCGGCGTCACCGCCGCCCACCAGCTGCTCGCCCTCGCGCTGGCCGGCCACGACGGCGCCGCCCTCTACCCGGGCTCCTGGAGCGAGTGGTCGGCGAACCCGGCCAACCCCGTGGAGTAGGAAGAACCCCGGCAGTGAGCCCCGCCAGGGGCTCGGGGAACGTGCTGGTGGTCGGAGCCCGTCGAAGGTCAGTGCTGCCGCGCGCAGCGAACAGAACCCGAAGCCGATGCGCGCTTCGGCAGTGAACCTCTCGCAGCCGCGGCCTCGCCGTTCCCCGAGCCCCTGGCGGGGCTCCCAGGTGAAACCGTTATTCGGGCTTCTTGCGGCGCGAGCCGAAGACGATCTCGTCCCAGCTCGGCACCGTCGCCCGGCGCCCCGGCCGGACGCCGTCGGCCTCGGCCTGGCGGTCGGTGGTGCCGACCAGGCGGTCCCGGTGCGGGGCGACCGAGCGCGGCATCAGGATGTCCGCGTACGCGGAGCCCGCGCCGACGCTGGCGGCGGGGGCCGCCGTCTCCTCGACGACCTCCTCGGGCTCCTCGGCGACCGTGGTCTCCACGCTCGGGCCGACCGGGGTGAGGTCGCCGCGGTAGGACGGCACCACGTCCAACAGGCTGGTCAGGGAATCCCGTTCGGGCGCGGCCGCGGTGGCGGCGGAGGCCGCCGCCTCGCGGGCCTCGCGGACCTGCATGATGCGGTCGGCGGAGGGCCGCTCGATCATCGGGCGGGCCGGGCGGTCGTGCGGCAGCCGGGCGATCCGCGGGATGAACGGGAAGACCGAGTCCTCCTCGCGCTCGACGTTCTCGCCGATCAGCGCGCGGGCCTCGTCGTCGTTGGGCTGGACCAGCCGCCGCGGCGGGTCGTAGGACCAGGCGGCCCGCCGGTGCTCGCCCTCGGCGCGGTACCAGAGGACGACTTCCCAGGTGCCGTCGTCGCGGCGCCAGGAGTCCCAGCGCTCGGTGTCCTTCTCGGCGCCGCGCAGCGCGAGGCGCTCGGCGACGGCCTCGCCGAGCTGCGGGCCGGTGGACTCGCCGTGCCGGCGGATCGCCGTCTTGCGGGCCCGCTCGGCCATGAAGGCGCGCTCGGCGAGCACCGGGCCCTCGAAGCGGCGGACGCGTTCCACCGAGATCCCGGCGGCCTGGGCGACCTCCTCAGCGGAGGCACCGGCTCGTATCCGGGCCTGGATGTCACGGGGGCGGAGGTGGCTCTCCACCTCGATCTCGATCTGGCCGAGCCGCGGCCGGTCACCCCGGACGGCGGCGCGCAGCCGCTCGTCGATCGGCAGGGTGTACTCCGTGCTGTCGGCAGCCTTGAGCACCAGCCGTGTGCCGTCGTTGCTGACGGCCACGACGCGCAGTTCGGGCACGGTTACCTCCCGGGTGGTGCCTGCCGACGTCACCTGCGTCGCTGCTCCCGTACTGAGTGTGGCCTGCCCGTTGGCGAGTGGCCACAACCTTGCAGAGTTACCCGGCGTGTCGGGCTTTCACCCGGGCGCGCCGCTGTGGCACGGTTGCCTGTTTGCCACGTCGACGGTCGACATCGCACCCGGGCGCCCGGTCCGTCGTCCGACGGGTCGTCGACAACGAGTCCGAAGGCTCAGGCTCCACGAACAGTACTCCATTCGTGGCATCCGAAGGGGCGGCTCGCCGCTCAAGTCTCCCGCGAATCACCGGAATCTCAAGAGTGGGCACCCCATTGACCCGCCGGTGATCAACGGACGGTGATCATCTTCACATATATCGACCGGAGAGAACCGGATTTTCGACCCTTGTGTCCTTCTTTGGGCAAGATGGAGAGGCTTGTTCGAAATTCCGACACATCGACCGAGGGACAGGGATGCCGCAGCAGAGCCAGCAGTTCGCGCACGGACCGGCCGCCGCGGAGGAGAAGGCCGAGCGCAGACGGCTCGACCTGACGGCCGCTCAGGTGGCGGCGAGCGCCCTGGCGGCGGTGGCCGGCGCGGTACTCGCCTCGGAACTCGGAGTGTACGGAACGATACTCGGTGCGGCCGTCGTCTCGGTGGGGGCGACCGTCGGAAGCGCGCTCTTCCAGCACCTGTTCAAACGCACCGGGGAACAACTGCGCAACGCGGTGGAACGCGGTACCGAATCCGCCCCCGCGGTGCACCCCGCACCCGCCCCGCCGAACGGAATCAGCCAGGACTGGAACGCCCCCCGGCTGCTGCGCGCGAAACGCCGTTGGACGTGGAAGTCGTACGCGGCGGTCTCCGGGCTGGTGTTCGTGCTCGCCATGGTGCCGATCGTCGCGGTGGAACTCGCGGCCGGGAAGCCGATGCACGACATCACCACCGGGCAGGACGGCGGCGGCACCTCGTTCAACCCCTCGCGTCCGTCCGGCGACCGGCAGCCGCAGGCCCCCGCGGACACCCCGTCCGCCGGGCCGTCCGACCTGCCCTCCGGCCGCTCCTCCGCCACCCCCTCGGCGACGCCGGGCGGTTCGGCCGGGCCGTCGGCGACCCCGTCGGGTGCGGCGTCCGGGTCGGCGTCCTCGCCGAGCGCCGGACCCTCCGGTGCGGCCCCGACCGACCGGACCGCGGCGCCGACCGCGGAACCGGCGGCGGGCGCGGGCAAGGGCGGGCAGGACGCGCTGCCCGGGACGGCCGCGCCGACCGGCACCGGCTGAGGCGGCGGAAGGTCAGGCGCCGAGCACCCGGCGCAGGTAGGCGTTGGCGAACCGGCGCTCCGGGTCGACCTTGTCGCGCAGCGCCGTGAAGTCGCCGAAGTGCGGGTAGACGGAGGCCAGGTACTCGGCGTCCCGGGTGTGCAGCTTGCCCCAGTGCGGGCGGCCCCGGTGGGCCGCCATCAGCTTCTCCACCTCGGTGAAGTAGGAGAGTTCGCGGGTGCCCCGGTACAGGTGGACGGCGATGTAGACGCTGTCCCGCCCGTTCGCGGTGGACAGCCACAGGTCGTCCGCCGGGGCCACCCGCACCTCCACCGGGAAGCTGATCCGCCAGTCGGAGCGCTCCACCAGCGCCCTCAGTTCGCGCAGCACCCCGGTGGCCGCTTCGCGCGGCACCGCGTACTCCATCTCGATGAAGCGCACCTTGCGCGGGCTGGTGTAGACCTTGTACGCCTGGTCGGTGAACCGGCGCTCGGACCAGGCCCGGCTGGCGATCTGGGCGATGGTCGGGATCGCCCCGGGGAAGGCGCGGCCCACCCGGCAGGCGCCCTCCCAGACCGTGTTGGAGACGAAGTCGTCGTCCAGCCACGCCTTGAACCTCGGCAGCGGCTCGGCCGGGCCCTGGCTGCGGTTGTTCCGCTTGGTCGAGCAGCGGTCGGTGTGCGGGAACCAGTAAAACTCGAAGTGCTCGTTCACCGCGGTCAGGTCGTCGAAGGAGTCCAGCACCTCGTCGAAGCCCATCGGCTTCTCGTGCGCGGAGAGCAGGAACATCGGCTCGACGGCGAAGGTCAGCGCGCTCACCACGCCCAGCGCGCCCAGGCCCAGCCGGGCGCCCTGGAACAGCTCGGCGTCCTCGGTCGCCGAGCAGGTCCGCACCGAGCCGTCGGCCAGGACGATCTCGACCTCCTCGATCTGCGCGGCCAGCGAGCCGGAGTCCCGGCCGGTGCCGTGGGTGCCGGTGCTGGTCGCGCCCGCGACCGTCTGCACCTCGATGTCGCCCATGTTCGTCAGCGAGAGGCCGGCCGCCGCGAGCAGGCGGTTCAGCCGGTGCAGCGGCAGGCCCGACTCGACGGTGACCGTCCCGGCCTCGCGGTCGAGCTTCCGGACGGCGGTCAGGCGGTCCGGGCGGACCAGCACCGCGTCCCCGGCGGCGGCTATCGCGGTGAACGAGTGCCCCGCCCCGACCGCCTTCACCGGCAGGCCGGCCTCCCCGGCCGCGACCACCGCCGCGGAGAGCTCCTCGACCGAGCCCGGCGCCACGACCTGCGCGGGCCGCGCGCTCTGGTTCCCCGCCCAGTTCCGCCAGACCTCGGTCATCTCCAGAGCCTCCCGCTCGCGCGTGTCCTACCTTCCGGTTCTACCGGTGGGTACGGGGAGCGTAGTCACCAGGATCGCGCAGGTCTACGGTTCGGGGCGGGGAGCTCCGGCCGTCTCAGGAGCGCACCGCCTCCGCCTCGGCCGGCTGCGCCGCGGCAAGCCGGCGGCGCAGCCGGGGCAGTCCGGTGTAGGCGGCGACCGCGGAGAGGGCGGCGGCGGCCACCGGCACCCAGTAGCCGTTCGCGCTGCCCCCGGCGTCGACGACGATGCCGGCCGCCGAGGAGCCGACGGCCACGCCGAGGGCCAGGCCGGTGGTGGTCCAGGTCATGCCCTCGGTGAGCTGCGCGGCCGGGACGAGCCGTTCCACCAGCGCCATCGAGGTGATCAGGGTGGGGGAGATGGCCAGGCCGGAGAGGAAGAGCGCGGCGCCGACCCCGACCAGCGCGGCGGTGCCGTGCAGCAGCTGGGCGGCGAGGATCAGCGGCGCCATCCCGGCGGCCATCACGCCGACGCCGACCAGGAAGCGGCGGTCCAGCGGGGCGGTGAACTTCAGCGCGCCGAAGACCGCCCCGGCCAGGCAGGAGCCGAGCGCGTACACGGCCAGCACGCCGCCGGACGCGGCCGGGTGCCCCTGGGCGCGGGCGAAGGCCACGGTGACCACCTCGACCGAGCCGAAGACGCCGCCGACCGCGGCCAGCGTCAGGATCAGGGTCTGGATGCCCTTGTCCCGGACGACCGGGCTGCCGCTGCGGTGCTCGACCGGGTGGGCCGGGGGCTCGGTGCGGCGCTGGGCGGTGAACAGCAGGACGCCGACCACCAGGAAGACCCCGGCCAGCAGCAGGCCGGACTCGGGGAAGAGCGAGGTGGCCAGGGTGGCGGCCAGGATCGGGCCGATGATGAAGCAGATCTCGTCCGCGACGGCCTCGAAGGAGTACGCGGTGTGCAGCTTGGGCGGCGCGTCCCGGTAGAGGTGGGCCCAGCGGGCGCGGACCATCGAGCCGGTGCTGGGCATGGTGCCCATGCCGGCCGCGAAGACGAACAGCGTCCAGTCCGGGAAGCCGTAGTGCGCGCCGAGCAGCAGCCCGGCGGCGGCCAGCACGGTGACGCCGGTGGCGGGGAGCGCGACCCGGCGCTGGCCGTGGCGGTCGACCAGGCGGGAGATGCGCGGGCCGAGGACCGCGGCGGAGACCGCGAGGACGGCGGAGAGCATGCTGCCCAGCCAGTAGGAGTCCTTGATCCGGCCGAGCATGGTGACGATGCCGATCCCGGTCATGGAGATCGGCAGCCGGGCGACCAGCCCGGCGGAGGAGAAGGCCAGGGAACCGGGGGCGGCGAATATCTGGCGGTAGCTGGACAGCACGGGGGGTGGCTCCGTCGGGGGTCGGATCGGGGGCTGATGGGTGGGGGACGCAACCATCGGTAATGTGCGACCTTCGCCCGGACAGCTTACGAAGCGTGGGCGAACGTCCGCATCCGGGTTGTTCGCGGACAACCCGGACACCGCCCGGCCGCCGCCCGTGCACCGGCCGGTCCGTTCCGGGTGGCAGGATCGGAGCCATGTCCGACACGCGCACCCCCCGCCCCGCCGAACCCGCGCCGTACGACGCGCTGCTGCTGCTGTCCTTCGGGGGGCCGGAGGGCCCCGAGGACGTGGTGCCCTTCCTGGAGAACGTCACCCGGGGCCGCGGCATCCCCAAGGAGCGGCTGGCCGAGGTCGGCAAGCACTACTTCCTGTTCGGCGGCGTCAGCCCGATCAACGAGCAGAACCGCGAACTGCTGGCCGCGCTGCGCAAGGACTTCGCCGACCACGGCCTGGACCTGCCGGTGTACTGGGGCAACCGGAACTGGGCCCCGTACCTGGTCGACACCCTGCGGGAGATCGCCGACGACGGGCACCGCCGGGTGCTGGTGCTCGCCACCAGCGCCTACGCCGGGTACTCGGGCTGCCGGCAGTACCGGGAGAACCTGGCCGACGCGCTGGCGCAACTGGCCGCCGAGGGCCGCCCCGAGCTGACGGTGGACAAGCTGCGGCACTTCTACAACCACCCCGGCTTCGTCGAGCCGATGACCGACGCCACCCTCGCCGCGCTCGCCGCACTCCCGGCCGGGGCCCGCGACGGCGCCCGGCTGGCGTTCACCACGCACTCGATCCCGACCGCGATGGCCGAGACCTCCGGCGCCCCCGACGACCCGGCCCGCGGCACCCCCGGCGGCGCCTACGTCGCCCAGCACCTGGACGTCGCCCGGCTGATCGCCGCCGCGGTCGCCGAGCGCACCGGCGTCGCCGACCGGCCCTGGCAGCTGGTCTACCAGAGCCGCTCCGGCGCCCCGCACACCCCGTGGCTGGAGCCCGACGTCTGCGACCACCTGGAGGCGCAGCACGCGGACGGCGCCGAGGCCGTGGTGATGGTGCCGATCGGCTTCGTCTCCGACCACATGGAGGTCAAGTACGACCTGGACACCGAGGCGGTGGCCAAGGCCGCCGAACTCGGCCTGCCGGTCGCCCGGGCCGCCACCGTCGGCGCCGACCCGCGGTTCGCCGCCGCCGTCCGGGACCTGGTGCTGGAGCGGGCCGCCGCACAGCGCGGCGAGCCGGTCACCCGGTGCGCGCTGGGCGCCCTCGGCCCCAGTCACGACCTGTGCGCCACCGCCTGCTGCCCCAACCCGCGGGCCCCCCGCCCCGCCGCCGCCCAAGAAGCCTGATCCCCGAGAAGACGAGGACCCCGTGACCGACGACCTGCTGCAGGAACTCCTCGCCACCGCCGTCGAGGCCGCCACCCGGGCCGGCGCCCTGCTGCGCGACGGCCGGCCCGCGGACCTCGGGGTGGCCGCCACCAAGAGCAGCCCGGTGGACGTGGTGACCGAGATGGACCTGGCCTCCGAGAAGCTGGTGCTGGAGCTGATCTCGGCCCGCCGCCCGGACGACGGCTACCTCGGCGAGGAGGGCGCCGACCGCCCCGGCACCAGCGGGGTCCGCTGGGTGGTCGACCCGCTCGACGGCACCGTCAACTACCTGTACGGGCTGCCCTCCTGGGCGGTCAGCGTGGCCGCCGAACTGGACGGCGAGGCGGTGGTCGGCGTGGTCTACGTGCCCGCCCGCGGCGAGCTGTTCCAGGCCGTGCGCGGCGGCGGCGCGACGCTGGACGGCCGCCCGCTCGCCGTCCGCCCGGCCCCGGCCTGGGGGCAGGCGCTGGTGGCGACCGGCTTCGGCTACCTGCGCGAGCGGCGGGTGCACCAGGCCGAGGTGCTGCACGCGCTGATGGGCGAGGTGCGCGACGTCCGCCGGGGCGGGGCGGCCGCCGTCGACCTGTGCGACCTGGCGGCCGGCCGGTTCGACGGCTACTACGAGCGCGGCCTGGCCCCCTGGGACCGCGCCGCCGGCCTGCTGATCGCCCGCGAGGCGGGCGCGCTCACCGGCTCCCGCCCCGGCCTGCCCGCCGACGGCGAGCTCACGGTCGCCGCCCCGCCCGGCCTGTTCGAACCGCTGCAGGCCCGGCTGGAGGCGCTCGGCGCCTGGCACGACTGATCCCCTCCGCGTCCGGCGTCCGGCGTCCGGCGTCCCGCGGACAGCCGAGAGCCCCGGCCCGGGGAACCGGGCCGGGGCTCTCGCCGTACGGGAAGAATGAAGGGGAGCGGTCAGGCGGCGGAGCGGTGCGTGCCGAGGACCGGGTCCACTCCGTGTTCGGTGGCGAGGCGCTGGAGGTCCTCCAGCTCGGACTGCTCGACCTCGGCCAGGAACTCGTCCCCGGACTCGATCGCGCGGTGCAGATCCTGCTCGGCGTTCTTGATCCGCTGAAGGATTCCGGCGGTGAAGGCGTCCATACGGGCCCCCTTTGCTGTGTCGACGGGCGCGGCCCGAGCGACCCCCCGGCGCGGGAACCGGACAAACCCAGGACGGGCACCGTTGACCGGACGCAGGTTCCGGTCGGGCGCTCGGGCGGCTCGGCGGCCGCGACCCGGTGGCTTTCCGTCCCAGGCCGGTGCGGATGGGGCACTCGGCGGGTGGTGGTGGCCGTGACGCGCCACGGGACGGCATCACGGTGTGCACGTGTCCTCCCCACCCCTCGGCCGGGGAAACCTCCAACTCCTCGGAAAGTTGCCCGAGTCACAGTCCAAACGCGCCCGCACCGCTCCGTTTTCGCGGACGGCGCACCGGACTTACGACTGCTTTACCGCGCGACCAGGCAGGATGGAGGCACCGTCGGATCCGTCTGTCCGGATCCGCGCCCGGCGCACCACGGCCCGCACGGGCAGGCACGGCCAGGGCCGCTCCAGCAGAAGGGACAACCACCGTGCGGGTACTCGTCGTCGAGGACGAGCAGCTGCTCGCCGAGGCCGTCGCCACCGGCCTGCGCCGGGAGGCCATGGCGGTCGACGTCGTCTACGACGGGGAGGCCGCGCTGCAGCGGATCGCCGTGAACGACTACGACGTGGTGGTGCTCGACCGGGACCTCCCGCTGGTCCACGGCGACGACGTCTGCCGCCGGGTGGTCGAACAGGGCCTGGCCACCCGGGTGATCATGCTCACCGCCTCCGGCGACATCAGCGACCGGGTCGAGGGCCTGGAGATCGGCGCCGACGACTACCTCCCCAAGCCGTTCGCCTTCAGCGAACTCGTCGCCCGGGTAAGGGCGCTGGGCCGCCGCGCCACCGTCCCGCTGCCTCCCGTGCTGGAGCGCGCCGGGATCAGCCTCGACCCCGGCCGCCGCGAGGTCATCCGGGACGGCAAGCCCGTCCAGCTCGCCCCCAAGGAGTTCGCCGTCCTGGAGGTCCTGATGCGGGCCGGCGGCGCGGTGGTCTCCGCCGAGCAGCTGCTGGAGAAGGCCTGGGACGAGCACACCGACCCGTTCACCAACGTGGTCCGGGTCACCGTGATGACCCTGCGCCGCAAGCTCGGGGACCCGCCGGTGATCGTCACCGTGCCCGGCTCCGGCTACCGGGTGTGACCCGCACCCCCGAACCACCCACCGTCTGAGAGGACCTCCGGCCATGACCACCCCGCCACTCCCCGGCGGGGCCCCCGGCACGCCCGCCCCGGGCCCGCACCAGGTGCCCCCACGACCGGCGCACCCCCCGGGCCGCCCCGACCGCGACCGCGCCGACGACACGTACCACCCCGGGGACGGCCTGTTCGCCTGGCTGTCCCTGCGCCCCACCATCCGGATCCGGCTCACCCTGCTGTACGGCGGGATGTTCCTGATGGCCGGCGTGGTGCTGCTGCTGCTGATGTACTACTTCGTCCGCTCCGCCTTCGACCAGGCCCAGCTGCCGCACCTCACCCTCGGCCCCCGGGTCTCGGTCACCCTCAACGGCCAGGAGATCACCGACCAGGCCACCCTGGACCGGGTGATGAGCGGCATCCAGGAGGCCAACAGCAGCCAGGCGCTGTCCACCCTGCTGCGCCGCGCCCTGACCGCGCTGGTCTTCCTGGCCGTGATCGCCTTCGCGGTCGGCTACGCGATGGCCGGCCGGGTGCTCCACCCGCTCGGCCGGATCACCCGCACCGCCCGCGAGGTGGCCGGCAGCGACCTGCACCGCCGGATCGACCTGGACGGCCCGGACGACGAGCTCAAGGAGCTCGCCGACACCTTCGACGAGATGCTGGAGCGGCTCGACCGCGCCTTCGACTCGCAGCGCCGCTTCGTCGCCAACGCCTCGCACGAGCTGCGCACCCCGCTGGCGATCAACCGCACCCTGCTGGAGGTCCAGCTGGCCGACCCGGAGGCCTCGCCCGACCTGCAGCAGCTCGGCAAGACCCTGCTGGCCACCAACGAACGCAGCGAGCAACTGGTCGAGGGCCTGCTGCTGCTGGCCCGCAGCGAGAACGAGCTCACCGAGCGCCGCCCGGTCGACCTCGCCGAGGTCGCCCAGCGCGCCATGGAGCAGACCCGGGCCGAGGCCGCCAACCGCGAGGTCGAACTGCGCGCCCAGCTGGCGCCCGCCCCCGCGCACGGCAACGGCGTGCTGCTGGAGCGGATCGCGCTCAACCTGCTGCAGAACGGCGCCCGCTACAACAGCCCCGGCGGCTGGGTGGAGATCGCCACCTCGCCCGTCCGCGGCGGGGGCGGCGAGCTGGTGGTCAGCAACACCGGCCCGGTCGTGCCCGGCTACGAGCTGGAGCACATCTTCGAGCCGTTCCGGCGGCTCAAGAGCACCGACCGCACCCGCAGCGACAAGGGCGTCGGGCTCGGCCTGTCCATCGTCCGCTCGGTGGTGCGCGCCCACGGAGGCACCATCGAGGTCACTGCCCGCCCCGGAGGCGGCCTGCGGATCCAGGTCCGCATCCCTTAGCCGTCCGGGCGCCCCCGGGGCCGCACCGGCCCCCTCGGGCGCTCCGGCCCGCGACGCTCCTCCAGCCGCCCCCGCCCAGCCGTGTCGGAACGACATAAGCGCTGGACAGGGGCGGCTTGTCATTTGCGGCCGCGACAACTTACGGTGTCGTAACCTACGCAGCCGTAGGTCAGCCCGTCCCACTCGCAGGAGCAACGCCGTGACCATCGCCCCCGTGCAGCGAACCGCCACGACCGCCTGGACCGACGCCAGGCTGATCCTCGCGCTCGAAGAGGTCGTGGAGACCGAGCTCAACCGCCACCTCAAGGTGGCCAAGGAGTGGATGCCGCACGAGTTCGTGCCGTGGAGCCAGGGGCGGGACTTCGACGGCGTGCTCGGGGGCGAGGCGTGGTCGCTGGAGCAGTCCAAGGTCACCCCGCTGGGCCGGATCTCGCTGGTGGTCAACCTGCTCACCGAGGACAACCTCCCGAGCTACCACCACGAGATCGCCACCATGTTCGGCCGCGAGGGCGCCTGGGGCGCCTGGGTGCACCGCTGGACCGCCGAGGAGGGCCGGCACGGGATAGCGATCCGCGACTACCTGCTGGCCACCCGCGCCGTCGACCCGGTCGAGCTGGAGCGGGCCCGGATGGCGCACATGTCCGAGGGCTTCGAGTCCGACAACGCGCACAGCATGCTGCAGTCCGTCGCCTACGTCGCCTTCCAGGAGCTGGCCACCCGGATCGCCCACCGCAACACCGGCCACCACTCCGGCGACCCGCTCTGCGACCAGCTGCTGGCCAAGATCGCCAACGACGAGAACCTGCACATGGTCTTCTACCGGAACCTGCTCAAGGCCGCCCTGGAGCTCGCCCCCGACCAGGCCATGCGCGCCATCGCCGACGTGGTGATCAACTTCCGGATGCCCGGCCACGGCATGCCCGGCTTCGAGCGCTCGGCCGCCCAGATCGCCATCGGCGGCATCTACAACCTGCGGATCCACCACGACGACGTGCTGCAGCCCGTGCTGCGCCACCTGAAGGTCATGGAGGTCTCCGGCCTCGGCCCGGTCGGCCAGCACGCCCAGGACGAGCTGGGGGCCTTCCTGGCCGGTCTGGACGCCCAGGCGACCCGCTTCGACGAGCGCCAGGCCGCCCTGCTGGCCCGCCGCGCCGCCGCGGCCGCCGCCCGGGCCTGACCCCGCCACCGCCCCGGGCCGGCCCTCCGCGGGCCGGCCCTCCGCGAGTCGCCCAGCGGTCCTCCGGCGACTCTCCGGCCGGACCGGGACGCACCGGTCGGTATGCGGACAAACCGGTCGCGCGTGCTCCGGACGAAAGGCCCGCTTTGGCGGCAAACGCCCGCTGTCGCGCCCAATGTGACGAACCTCACACCTGTCCGGAAGGCGTACCCGGATCCCTCGATGGTGTGATCACTCGTTCGGGTGGGCCGGTTGCACTGGGTAGTCGCCCGATCCGGCCGATGGCGCCCCGCCCGGACGCCAAGAACCTTTCACCGCCGCCGAGTTGCCGCCCCCGGTGCTCCCGGATGATCACCGACCGTGATGATCGGAAAGTTCCGGTCCGAACCGCTCCACCCGTACGGTGGACGGTGTTCGGACCTCGTTCGATCACCCCAACGGGCCCCTGTCCGGATGTCGATTGAGTAACGGGGCTTGAAGTAAGGCACAATCTCGGCCTCGGGTCGGGCACAAGACCGGCCCCCCAGGCGTTACGTGCGCTGGAGATACCCGCACACACCCAAAGGGGGAGAGCGAAAACTATGGCAACGGACTACGACACCCCACGCAAGACCGATGACGACCTCAACGAGGACAGCATCGAGGAACTCAAGGCCCGCCGGAACGAGAAGGCGTCCAGCTCGGTCGACGTCGACGAGTACGACGCCAACGAGGGGCTGGAGCTTCCGGGCGCCGACCTCTCGAACGAGGAGCTCTCGGTCCGAGTGCTTCCCCGACAGGCCGACGAGTTCACCTGCATGAGCTGCTTCCTGGTGCACCACCGGAGCCAGCTCTACAGCGAGAAGAACGGCCAGCCGATCTGCCGGGACTGCGGCGCCTGAAAACGGAGCGGCACTGGCCCGGGCGGGCGAGACCCCTCCGCCGGCCCGGTACGCCGCCCCGTCCGGCCCTGAGCAGCAGGGCCGGAGGCAGTAGCAGCGACCGTCCCGAGCGGTCGCACCCGGCAGAGCGCGAGCCGCGCTCCTGCCCCCGCAGGGCTCGCAGACAGACCGAAAGGGACGGCCCCACCCCCGGGTGGGACCGTCCCTTTCGCCTGCCGGCGCCGCGCGGCGCCGTACGTTTCACCGGCGCCCTCAGCGCCGTACGTCTTGCCGGCGCCCTCAGCGCTCCCGCGCCGCACCCCGCTCGGCGCCCCGCCCCGCCGCCCCGGCCAGCGCGTCCGCCAGCTTCTGCGGCGACCGGGTCGACAGGTACAGGTACGGGGTCGGGTCCGCCGGGTCGGTCACCTCGACCTTCAACGCCGTCGGCACGTAGCTGCGCAGCAGCATGAACGCCCGCGGATCGGCCTTCACCGACCGCCAGGCCACCGCCTCCTTCGGGTTCAGCACCTCGGCCGCACCCAGCGCGCTCACCGGGACCCGGGCCTGCCCGGCCACCAGCGACCCCTGCACCACCCGGATCCGCGCCGACCCGTAACTGCTCAGCGCCGCGGCCCCCGCGACCACCCCCACCACCAGCCCGACCAGCGCGGCCACGCCGCTGAACCGGAGCAGGATCAGCGCGAGCGACAGCCCGAGCGCCACGGACAGCAGCCACCAGGACCGCGGGACGGTGAGACGTTCCTCGTACATGCCCCCATTGTGGGCGCTCCGCACACCGCGCCGACCCCCCGGGGCCCCGTCGGCGCGCCTGTCCCGGAAACCTACCGGCAGGTAGGGTCGGCGCCGTGAACGGACCCACCACCCCCACCACCCCGCCCGCGGACGCCGCCCTCCCCGAGCGCTCCCCGCTGGCCCCCGCACCCGGCACCCTCATCGGCTCCCACTACGACGAGTGCTTCGGCTGCGGCCCGCACCACCCCCAGGGCCTCCAGCTCACCGCCGTCGCCGGCCAACACCTCGACGTCACCGCGCAGTTCACCGTCAAACCGGCCCACCAGGGCGGCCCCGGCCTGGCCCACGGCGGCGTCCTGGTCAGCGCCATGGACGAGACCCTCGGCACGCTCAACTGGCTGCTCGGCGCCCCCGCCGTCACCGGCCGCCTGGAGACCGACTTCGTCCGCCCCGTCCCCGTCGACTCGGTGCTGCACATCCACGCCCGGGTGACCGGCGTGCACGGCCGCAAGGTCTACAGCGCCGCCGAGGGCCGGATCGGCGCCCCCGACGGGCCGGTCGCCATCCGGGCACAGGCACTCTTCATCCAGGTGAAGCTGGAACACTTCACCACGCACGGTCGTCCGGAGGACGTGCAGAAGATCCTGGACGACCCCGACCAGATCAAGCGCGCCCGAGCCTTCGAGGTGAACCCGTGACCGACCCCGTCCGCCCGCCCGTCGACATCCTGATCCGCCGGCTCGACCCGGAGATCCCGCTCCCCGCCTACGAGCACCCCGGCGACGCCGGAGCCGACCTGCGCACCACCGTCGACGCCGAACTCGCCCCCGGCGAACGGGCGCTGCTCCCCACCGGCATCTCCATCGCGCTACCGGACGGTTACGCGGCGTTCGTGCACCCGCGTTCCGGCCTCGCGGTCCGTTGCGGAGTTGCACTGGTGAACGCCCCGGGGACGGTCGATGCCGGGTACCGTGGTGAGATCAAGGTGATCGTCGTCAACCTGGACCCCAAGGAGCCCGTCCGCTTCAAGCGCGGCGACCGGATCGCCCAGCTGGTCATCCAGCAGGTCGAGAAGGCCCGCTTCCACGAGGTGGGTGAACTCCCGGGTTCGGTCCGTGCCGAAGGCGGGTTCGGCTCGACCGGCGGCCACGCCGCGGTCTAGCATGCGCCGCGGTCTCGGTTCCACCGAGCGAAGCACGACGAGCGGGTGGAAGCGGTGCGATCGGCGATTGCAGCGGTTTTCGGCCGGTCCGATGGGTAGCAGGTAGCAGATATTCGCGTTCGGTCTTGGATTCGGTCTTGGACCGGGAAGGACAGTGACCGTGTTCCGTCGTCGCAAGAGCGAGGACGCTGTCGAGCAGCTCGCCGAGGACGCCATCAGCGCCGACGAGACGGCCGATGACGTCGAGGGTTCCGTCGAGAGCGAGAACGACACCGAACCGGACCCGGCCGACCGGGTCGGCCTCCCGCCGGCCCCGCGCCCGGACGGGCCGTGGGACGTCTCCGAGTTGGAGAAGCCCGAAGAGGGCCGGGTCGACCTCGGGGGCCTGCTGATCCCCGGCGTCGAGGGCATGGAGCTGCGGGTCGAGGTCGCCGGTGACGCGATCGTCGCCGCCACCCTCGTCCTGGGCAACAGCGCCGTCCAGCTCCAGGCGTTCGCCGCCCCCAAGTCGGAGGGCATCTGGGGCGAGGTCCGCGAGGAGATCGCCACCGGCATCACCGGCCAGGGCGGCGCCGTCGAGGAAGAGGAGGGCCCGCTCGGCTGGCACCTCCGCGCCCAGGTCCCCGTCCAACTCCCGGACGGCACCCAGGGCGTCCAGCTGGTCCGCTTCGTCGGCTGCGACGGCCCCCGCTGGTTCCTCCGCGGCGTGATCTCCGGCCAGGCGGCCGTCCAGCCCGAGATGGCCGGCATCCTCGAAGAGGTCTTCCGCCAGACCGTCGTGGTCCGCGGCGAGGCCCCGATGGCCCCCCGCGACCCGATCGTCCTCAAGCTCCCCGAGGACGCCCAGATGGTCGCGGACGGCGCCGCCGCCCCCGCCGAGCCCGAGTCCCCGTACGCCGGCGGCTCGATCGACCCCTTCTCGCGCGGCCCCGAGATCACCGAGGTCCACTGACCTCCGGCCTTTCCGGACGCCCCGCGTCCCCTTCCGCCCCCGTGCCACCCGGCCCGGGGGCGGATTTGCTTTGCGGCCGCCGCTCCCCGTACAGTTCCGGAGTCGCGCCGAGAGGGGCGAACGAAAGCGAGTTCGAGGAAACACCGGTGAAACGGTGGCGAAAACCTCTGATAAGCTGGAAACACGAAAGAACGAAGCGCCCGGAGGGTCCGCAGGAATGCGGTCCGAAGGAAGTGTCCGTTCCTTGAGAACTCAACAGCGTGCC